>JALZUT010000170.1 GCA_023300575.1 Olleya sp. | reverse complement strand
CCAGCTAAAGATGCTTTAGCAGCTGCAATTGCAGTTTTAGTTTTACCTGCTTTAGCATGGATTAAAGATTGTTGACGTAAATACCAAAAACGAGGCTCATCTTTAGTCATGTTAATAGCAGTATCAATCCATGTAACCGCTTTGTTAATGTCCTTACCAGAATTTAAGTAATATACTGCAGAGCTATAAAAATCTGCAGCTCCTGGTCCACCCATAATTTTATCGATACTTGCAGTTACTTTTTTATCTGTAGGTACTTCAATTTTAACAGCTACATAAGCTTTTTCCCACATCATTCCTAACATAGCAGAATCATTTGCTATATCATCAAAAGACATTGTAAAAGTTTCAATATTCATAGGTAAAGCAAATACTTTTGCGCTTACTTTTGCAGCAACTTTACTTTCATCCCATTTTTGTGGTGTTCCCCAGTTTTCTGTATCAGAGTAAAATACAACTTCCCAACTTCCTGCATTTGGAGTTGTAAAAATTGAATAAGAACCTGCTTTAACTTCTTTTCCGCCAATCATAACTGCATCACTAAACGTAACGATAGTGTTTTTGTTAGCTCCTGTTCTCCATAATTTTCCATGAGGTACTAATTCTCCAAAGATAGCACGTCCTTTCATAGAAGGTCTAGAGTATTCTAAAGTCACGTCTGTAAGACCTACTTTTTGTTCAATTTTTTGAAACGTACTTGGTTGTGGTGATTCAACTTGGGCATTTACAGCAAAAGATACTGCTAAGACCATAATAAGAGTAACTAATTTTTTCATTGTTATGTGTTTTTTTTATTTATTATTTATAATAAAAATCAAATTTAAGAATAACTAACACCTACTTTGTTAATAAAACCTTAAAAAATGAGAGACCTATTTTTTAAATCCAGATATCAATCGTAATATTACGATATACAAATGAATTGAAATGGGATTAATAAAAACAGAAAAATTTACAGACACACAAAATCAAATTGCGTTGTTAGCAAAAGCATTTGGTCATCCAGCTCGTGTTGCAATTATTCAGCATTTATTTAAAATAAAAGCATGTGTTTGTGGTGATTTAGTTGAAGAAATTGGTTTAGCACAACCTACAATTTCTCAACATCTAAAAGAACTTAAAAACCTAAATTTAATTCAAGGTACAATAGAAGGCACCAGTGTTTGTTACTGTATCCATAAAGAAAATTGGATTAAAATGAAAAACATTTTAAACAACTTTTTTGATAATGAATTAAATAACAATTCTTGTTGTTAACCTAAAACTTAATACTTAAAATTATGACACTTACAGACGTAAAAAAGCACTTAAATAAATTAGAGACTATTTCATTTACACTTCCAGATGGTAGTTTAGTTCCAAATCATTTTCATGTTACCGAAGTTGGTAAAATATCAAAACACTTTATTGATTGTGGTGGTGTTTTAAGACAAGAAAAAAAGGTGAATTTTCAATTATGGAATGCAAATGACTACGATCATAGATTACATCCTGAAAAATTATTAAAGATTATAGAATTATCTGATGAGGTTTTTAATTTTGGCGATTTAGAAATTGAAGTCGAATTTCAAGGCGAGCATACCATTCAAAAATTTGGTCTCGAATTTAGTAACAATTCATTTCATCTTACTACTTTAAAAACAGACTGTTTAGCTCTAGAGAACTGTGGTATCCCTCAACCTAAGCAAAAAGTAAAACTTTCAGCAATTAAGACAGAAAACAGTTGCGCACCAGGTTCTGGATGTTGCTAAATATAACTATTTAAAATATCAATAAACTAATACCAAAAATGTTTAAAACTTTACAATCACACATAGAAAAATTAGATATAAACTCAGTATCTAAAGAACGTAAACTTGTTTTACAACCCTTAATAGATTTTATAAATGAAAAATCAAGCTCTAAAAAACCAATAGATTTAAACTTCATTTGCACACACAACTCAAGAAGAAGCCATTTGTCTCAGGTTTGGGCTCAGGTAATGGCAAGTTATTATGCTGTTTCAAATGTAACTTGCTATTCTGGCGGAACAGAAGCTACAGCTTTATTTTCTAAAGTAGCAGAAACCCTAATTAATACTGGTTTTAAGATACAAAAACTCTCTGACACAAATAATCCTGTTTATAGTATTAAATTTTCTAATAATAGACATCCTGTTATTGCGTTTTCTAAGACTTATGACGCTGTTTTTAACCCAGAATCTAACTATGGCGCAATCCTTACTTGTTCTAGTGCGGATAAAGGTTGTCCAATTATCGCTGGAGCAGAAAAACGTATACCTATTACTTATGATGATCCAAAAGCATTTGATAATACAGATTTACAAGATAAAAAATACCTAGAACGCTCTAATCAGATTGCAACCGAATTAAAGTACGTTTTTAAACAAACAAAAGCTTAAAAATGAAAAAATATTACGCAGAAACCTTTGGCACATTCGCTATGATATTTTGTGGTTGTGGTGCCATGACCATAAACGAAATTACAAACGGAAGCATCTCTCATGTTGGTGTAGCATCAGTTTGGGGATTAATTGTAATGGCTATGATATATGCGTTTGGAGATATTTCTGGTGCACATTTTAATCCAGCAGTTTCTATTGGATTTGCAGTTGCAAAACGATTTGCTTGGAATGAAGTGCCAAAATACGTTTTAGCACAAGCAATTGGTGCAATTAGTGCAATTGCTGTGTTATGGTTTTTGTTTCCAGAAAGTGAGTATTTAGGCGAAACAACTCCAGCTGCAAACTTTGAACCCTATAAAGCTGCTGTTTTTGAGTTTATATTAACTTTCTTTTTAATGGTTGTCATTATAAATGTATCAACTGGCAGCAAAGAAATTGGCACTATGGCTGCAATCGCAGTTGGAGGTATAATCCTTTTAGAAGCTATGTTTGCAGGACCTATGACAAAAGCCTCTATGAATCCTATTAGATCTATTGCTCCAGCTCTATTCACCGGTAATTTTCAGTATTTATGGTTATATATTTCTGCACCTATTTTAGGCGCTATAGCTGCTGTTTTTTCTTGTCGACTAGTAAAAGATGAGACCTGTTGTAATAATCAAAATTGTTAATTTTTAAACCCTTAATTAACTATCACAAATACATGTTAAATTTTGTTTAACAATTATTTAAATCTATTAAACATTAGTATCTTTATGCTATTAAATTTTTACAAATGGCAAAAAAGAAGAACATCAGCAATCACGACATCTTTTCATTTTACATGGATTATGTATTAGAGCATAATGAACAACCAAAATCGGTTTATGCATTTGCAAAACACAACAATTTTGAAGAAGCAAAATTTTATGAGCACTTTGGTAATTTTAAAGCGATAGAAAAAGGAGTATTCAAAGCTTTTTTTGACAACACACACAAAGCTTTAGAACCTAGTGAGGATTATAATACTTTTAATCCTAGAAATAAATTGCTAAGTTTCTATTTTACCTTTTTTGAAAACCTAACAGCAAATAGAAGCTATGTGATTTATGCACTACACCAGCATAAAAACAGTTTAAAAAGCTTTACAGCCTTATCAGAATTAAAATCAAGTTTTGGTCATTATATTAACGATTTAGGTATCGAATTAATTGATGTAAAACAAGAGCAATTAGAGCGTATCCAAAATAGAGGTTTAAAAGAAACTGCTTGGTTACAATTATTATTAACCATAAAATTTTGGATAGACGACACTTCTCCTTCTTTCGAAAAAACTGACATTTTTATTGAAAAATCAGTAAACACAAGTTTTGATGTGCTAAACGTTGCACCACTTAAAAGTTTAATAGACTTTGGAAAATTTATCTTCAAAGAAAAAGTTAAGATGAATTAAGTAGCGTTATAACTAACAAATATCATACTGGGTTTATCGAAGCATCTAAATGTTAAGACACTTAACTTTATTCAGAATGATTAAACAATTAAAAACCTCAGACTATTGAAAACAATAGACAAAATACCGACTTCAAAAATTGCACGTGCTACAAAAATGGTTACAACTGGAGCCAAAGTAGGTGTTAATTATTTAAAATATTATGGTGACAAAATCACTAAAACTGAAGCTGAAGCAAAATCTAGATTAGACCATAATAATGCAGAAGATATCTATGATGGCTTAAAACAACTTAAAGGAAGTGCTCTTAAAGTAGCACAAATGCTAAGCATGGAAAAAAGTATTTTACCACAAGCTTATGTAGAAAAATTCTCTTTAGCGCAATTCTCTGTTCCACCTTTATCTGCACCTTTAGTTAGTAAAACATTTAAACAATATTTTGGAAAATTACCTAGCCAAATTTACGACTCTTTCAATCTTAATTCTGTAAATGCAGCCAGTATTGGTCAAGTGCATTTAGCAGAAAAGGATGGAAAAAAACTTGCTGTGAAAATTCAATACCCTGGAGTCTCAGAAAGCATTGCTTCAGATTTGGCTATGGTAAAACCCATTGCAATTAAAATGTTTAATATTAAAGGAAAAGACTCTGACAAGTATTTTAAAGAAGTAGAAAACAAACTAGTTGAAGAAACTAATTACCTTCTTGAAGTTGAGCAAAGTAAAGCTATTGTTAAAGCCTGTAAGCACATACCTAATTTAAAATTTCCAGAATATTACGAAGCATTATCTTCAGAACGTATCATAACAATGGATTGGATGGAAGGTGAACACCTTTCAGAATTTACTGCATACAACACAGATCAAGAAAAAGCGAATAGAATAGGTCAAGCACTTTGGGACTTTTACATGTACCAAATGCACGTGCTTAAAAAAGTGCATGCAGATCCACATCCTGGTAATTTTTTAATTTCAAAAGAAGCTAATTTAATTGCTTTAGATTTTGGCTGTATGAAGGAAGTACCAGACGACTTTTATGTACCTTATTTTCAATTAGCAACTCAAGAAGTTATTGACAGTCCAAAGTTGTTTACCGAAAAAATGTACGAGCTAGAAATTTTACGTAAAGATGATAGTAAAGAAGAATCAGCTTTTTTCTATGACATGTTTCATGAGTTACTAAGTTTATTTACTAAACCATTTCATGAAGAAAATTTCGATTTTTCAAATCCTGAGTTTTTTAATGCTATTTCAGAAATGGGACAGCGTTATAGTAAAAGCACAGAATTACGCAAAATGAATGGTAATCGTGGTTCTAAGCATTTTATTTACATCAATAGAACGTTCTTTGGCTTATATAATTTGATGTTTGATTTAAAAGCAAAAGAGGTCAAAATCAACAACTATAAGGATTTATAAATGGCATATTTTAGCACAAAACAAATAGACGCTTACAACATTTATACAAGATTAACCTTATAAACAGTTGTTCTAGCTTTAAAAGTGCAAATATTATTGGCACAAAGTCTAAATCTGGAGAAGAAAATGTTTCGGTTTTTAGTTCTGTAACACATATTGGAAGCAATCCTCCTCTACTCGTTTTTTTTTGTAGACCAACAACAGTAATGCGCCATACTTATGAAAACATTAAAGAAACAGGTGTTTATACCCTAAATTCTATTAATTTATAAAATTATGAAGACGCACATCATACTTCTGCCAAATATGAAAAAAGTAGTTCAGAATTTGATATGACTAGTTTAAATTCAGAATACAAAAAAGAGTGCTTAGCTCCTTTTTTAAAAGAATCAACAATGCAACTAGAAATGCAATTTGTAGTCGAATATCCAATAAAAGAAAATGATACTATTTTTAATTATCAGCCAAATTAAAGGTTTGTATGTAGATGATGTTTTTCTTGAAGAAGATGGTTTTATCAACTTATCAAAAGCAAAAGTAGTTGCTATTAATGGTTTGGATGGCTACACAATTCCGAAATTATAAAAACGCTTAGCACACCAAAGACCTAGGGATAAGTAATAATTTTTCAGTAAGTTAGCAAAATATATTATAACATAACGCCAGTTTAAATGTTTTTTGAGTCACTAAAAAATGGAGTCAAAAACGTTAAATAAAATAAAAACTATGAAAATATTAGTAACAGGAGCATCAGGCTACATTGGTAAGCGTATAATCCCGTTACTATTACAAGAAGGTCACACAGTAATTTGTGCTGTTCGTGGAAAATTAAGAACTGAAAAAAAATATTATGAAAAAGTCAATCTTCATTTAGTTGAAGCCGATTTTTTAAAGCCAGAAACGCTTAAAAATATACCAAAAGACATTGATGCTGCTTATTATTTAATACACTCGATGTCAAATTCGGTAGATCAATTCCATAAAATGGAAGAAGATTGTGCTATAAATTTTAAAAACTACATTGAAAAAACTGAAATCAAACAGGTTATTTATTTAAGCGGAATTACAAACGACACAAAACTATCCAAACATCTATTATCCAGAAAAAATGTAGAAGACACTTTAAATTCTAATGAATATGCATTAACCGTTTTTAAAGCAGGTATTATAGTCGGTTCTGGAAGCGCAAGTTTTGAAATTATACGCGATTTAGTAGAAAAACTACCTGTAATGGTTGCACCAAAATGGTTAAATACAAAAACACAACCCATTGGTGTACGAGATGTTTTAGCTTTTTTAATAAAAGGTCTGGGACAACAAAAATTATACAACACCTCTCATGATATTTTTGGTACAGAAATCATGACCTATAAAGAAATGCTCCTGCAGTTTGCCAAAATCAGAAAACTTAAACGTTACATTTTAACTATCCCTATAATGACACCAAAACTGTCAAGTTATTGGCTGTACTTTGTAACATCTACATCCTACAAATTAGCGTCATCATTAGTAAACAGTATGGGTATAGAGATTATTGGAGAAAAAAGTGACATCAATCAAATATTAGATATCACACCAATGTCATACAAAGAAGCAGTAGCTTTTGCATTTGTAAAAATTGAAGGTAATGAGATTATCTCAAGCTGGAAAGATGCTTTTATCAATAGTCGTCATAATAAAAGAGCCTCAACCAAATATCTAGAAGTACCAAAACACGGTTGTTTTAAAGACATTAAAGAACGAACTGTTATACACGAACAACGTACATTAGATAAAATTTGGGCTATTGGTGGCGAAAACGGTTGGTATTATGGTACTATTCTCTGGAAAATTAGAGGCTATTTAGATAAATTAGTTGGAGGTATTGGACTTAGAAGAGGTCGTACAAATAAAACAGAAATTAAAACAGGTGATGCATTAGACTTTTGGCGCGTTTTACTTGCAGATAAAGATGACAAGCGATTAATTCTTTTTGCAGAAATGAAACTACCTGGAGAAGCTTGGTTAGAGTTTAGAGTAGCTAAAGGAAAAATCTACCAACGTGCTACTTTTAGACCACGTGGACTTTGGGGACGATTATACTGGTACAGTGTTCTTCCTTTTCATGGGTTTATTTTTAATGGTATGATAAATAAATTGGCTAATGCCTGATAAGTGTATAGTGCTGAGTAGCTTTTGGTAGTTTTACTCAAGCTAAAAATTAAAACAAATTAAAATTAAAAAAACAACACCTTCCAACCAAAACTTGCCAAACTTGTAAATTACCTTTTTCATTATCAAAAAATGAATACCAGAATTAGAAAAACTAAAGTACCTTTTATTTACACCCGTTCTTAACTAATTCATTTTGAGCAACAATTAACCAGTTTTTAACTTGGTAAAGACTACACTTTTTATATTATAAATGAAAAAGAAACTGGAAAACATGCTAGCGATATACTTTGGACTATAAGAAAATCTTATACTTGTTAAAAAAGAAAAATATCGCATTTTAAAACGACACACTTTAATAAATAAGTTATTACAGGATAAGAAAATCTAATATGTTAAATATTGTTTAAGATATCTTGTAAAAGGCTAAACATTTTATATATTTGAGTAACAAAATTAGAAAAAAATAAATTTGATAATTAACACAACCTATACTAGTAAAAAGAACAAAGAGTCAATTGATAATTTAGTTGGTAAACCTTTTAGTTTTATGCAAAGCTATAAAATGAAAGGTGTGGGTTCTAAGCGCATGGTAATAGATAAAGTTAGTCCAAATATGGCATCATTTTTGAACAGTGTAAGTGACACTAACTATGGTAATATAGAACTCAGACCAAAAGGTATTATTATACATATCATCAAAGGATTACAAAACTATGCTTGGGCAATTCCATATTACCAATTAGTTATTTACAAAATAAATGGTTCAAGTATTCATTCAAACGGAAGATTTGTTCATTTTAGAGATAACAAAACCTTTAAAGAGAATAAGACTTTTTTTGACAAGCTTTTAAATGAAAAGGTTAAATATGATCAACACTATAATTTTTTAGCAGTCTAAATGATCAAAGAATTTACAATAAGAGAATTAGATCGAATCATAGAAATGGCTTGGGAAGATCGTACCACATTTGATGCTATAAAGTTTCAATTTGGAATAAAAGAACAAGAAGTAATTAATATAATGCGACGTGAGATGAAGCCAAGTAGCTTTAGATTATGGCGGGCAAGAGTACAAGGAAGAAATACAAAACACAGTAAAAAAAGACCTTTTGAAGAAGGTCGTTTTAAATGTTCAAGACAAAAACAAATTACACACAACAAAATATCTAAACGATAGATATTAATAAAAACTGCTTTGATTTAGTTTAAAATTAGATACAGCAATTAAAAAAGAGTAATAATGGATAATAAACAAACACTGGTAAATACAAAAGTTCAAGGTCTTAATGGTTTTGATATCGAAGACATTGGAGATGACCATCTTTACACTGGTTTGCAAACACCTATGAAAGCTGATGCTTTCAAGCTTTCTGACAATAAAAAAAAAGAGCGTATAGCTATCCTCTTTGAAGAAATTATGGATGTTTTAGGCCTAGACTTAACAGACGATTCTCTAAAAGGCACCCCAAAAAGAGTTGCTAAAATGTATGTTGAAGAAATTTTTTCGGGATTAAACCCTAAAAATAAGCCAAAAATTGCGTTATTTGACAACAAATATCAATACAATCAGATGTTGGTAGAGAAAAACATCACGTTTTACTCTAATTGTGAGCATCACTTTGTACCCATTATTGGTAAAGCTCACGTCGCCTACATCTCTTCTGGTAAAGTCATCGGACTTTCTAAATTAAACAGAATTGTACAGTATTATGCTAAACGTCCTCAGGTACAAGAACGTTTAACAAATCAAATTGCAGAAGAGTTAAAAGCAATATTAAAAACAGATGATGTTGCTGTAATTATTGATGCCAAGCACTTATGTGTATCGTCACGTGGTATCAAAGATGAATCTTCTGCGACTGTGACAAGTTTTTATGGTGGTAAATTTAACACACCTGAAAAGATAGCCGAATTACAGAATTATTTAAAATAGTAAAAAAAACATGACTATAGTAGAGAAAGCATTAGAATTTGAAGCAAGAAAACACAAATTTATTACCCTAAGTGATCGTATTGTGTCAGTTAGAGAAGCAAAAAGCTTAATTCTTGGTGTGAATGAAATTTATAAAGAAAATAAAGATCCAGAGTTAATGGATTTAATGAAACGCTTAACCGTAATAAAACAAAAGATAGAAAAACGTCTAAAAGGACGCTCTCAATCGTCTTAATAAAAAAGAAAAATTACATAAACACTTTAAAAAGTGGTACTATTTAGCACATGAAAATGAGTAGTACCGCTTTTTTTACACCTAATAATTAAAAAAAAATGAAGCATTTAGTCATTGTTGGAGGTAGTAAAGGAATCGGAAAAGCAATTACACAGACTTTTTTAGAAACACACAAAGTAACTAATATTAGTCGCTCTGCTCCTGAGTTTTCACACAGTAACTTATCACATTACAGTTGTGATGTTGTAACAGAAGAGTTGCCAGAAATAGATAAAGTTGATACCTTAATATATTGTCCTGGAAGCATCAATTTAAAACCAATTGGACGCTTAAAACTAGAAGACTTTAGAGCAGATTTTGAGATTAATGTACTTGGTGCTGTAAAAGCGATTCAAAAATATATCGACCCTTTAAAAAAGGGAGAAAATCCATCTATTGTCTTATTTAGTACAGTTGCCTCTAAACTGGGCATGCCTTTTCATGCTAGCGTAGCTGCATCAAAAAGTGCTGTAGAAGGTTTAGTTAAATCTATTGGAGCAGAATTAGCACCAACCGTACGTGTTAACGCTATAGCACCAACTGTTACAGATACCGAATTGGCTTCTAAGTTACTTCGTAATGATAAAATGATTGAAAACATGAAAGAACGTCATCCTCTAAAAAAGTTTTTAAACCCACAAGAAGTTGCAGATATGGCTCAGTTTTTAACGTCTAACAAAGCAACATCCATTTCAGGGCAAATTTTTGAAATGGATTGCGGAATTGTAACCTTTAAATTATAATATTTATGAATCCATTTAAAGCATTTACTGCCACTCTATTTTCTAAATCAGACTCTACTTCTCAAAAAGTAAGCTCTATTTACGATATCAAAATAAAGAGTTTACAAGGTAAACCAATTGATTTAAGTACTTTTAAAAACAAACATATTCTATTTGTAAACGTGGCATCAAAATGTGGTTTTACACCACAATACAAGAATTTACAAACGCTTTATGAAAAATATGAAAACACATTACAAGTTATTGGAGTCCCTTGTAACCAATTTGGAAATCAAGAACCTGGAAATGATAAAGCTATTGAAGAATTTTGCGAAGTAAATTATGGTGTGTCGTTTTTAATTACCGAAAAAATTGATGTTAAAGGTAACAACCAACATCCATTGTATGTTTGGTTGACTAAAAAAGATAAAAACGGAGCAAAAAACACTGCTGTAAAATGGAATTTTCAGAAATATTTAGTTGGACCAAATGGTCAGTTTATTGACTACTTTTTATCAATGACTACTCCTAATAGTTCTAAATTAACTAAACATTTAAAATGAAACTTTTAAAACCTTTACTCCTTTTTTTGGTCATTAATTTTGGCGGATTAGCATTTGGAAGTTGGCTTATGGACAATGGTCCATTATCCAGCTGGTACACAAACTTAAACCAAGCTCCTTGGACACCTCCAGGTTGGGTTTTTGGTGTTGCTTGGACATTAATAATGATTTGCTTTTCTATTTATTTAGCGTATTTGTTTTTAAAAGCAGATTCAACTAAATTAAGATTAGCTTTTACATTTCAAGTATTTTTAAATGTGATTTGGAATTACATTTTCTTTAATCAACATCAAGTTGCTTTGAGTTTAGTTGTTATTTCTGCTTTGACAGTTGTTATTTTTACGTTTTTCTTTAACAATAAAAAAGAAATAGAAAACATAAGTTACCTATTACTTCCTTATATGATCTGGTTGCTAATTGCAACCTCACTTAATGCTTACATACTTTTGAATAATTAAATTTAAATAGATTCCCATTTTCATGGGAACAAAATATATTTCGATGAAAATTTACAGATACCATAAAAAACAAAACTTACCAATTACCAAAGTACAAGCTTGGACGTTTTTATCAGATCCAAAAAATCTAAAAACGATTACACCAGATTATATGGGCTTTAATATCTTATCTGGTGCAGACAGACCTATGTATGCTGGACAAATTATTCAATATATTGTAACTCCTGTTTTAGGCATAAAAACCAAATGGGTAACTGAAATTACACACGTAAAAGAAGGCGAATACTTTGTAGACGAACAACGTTTTGGACCCTATGCATTATGGCATCATAAGCATTTTATAAAAGAAATTGAAGGTGGTGTAGAAATGGAAGATATTATAGATTATAAAGTACCATTGGGTATTCTAGGTCAATTAGTACACCCAATTATCGTTAAACCTAAACTAGAAGAAATTTTTAGCCATAGAACTAAGAAATTAGAAGAACTATTTGGAGTGTACACTAAATAAAATGAGATTTCTGCTTACGCGGAAATGAAAAAAAACATATTTTTTAAATGCAACAAAAAGTAAACATATTCTGGTTTAGACGCGATTTAAGATTAGATGATAATAGTGGTTTATTTGAAGCCTTAAGGTCTGATAATGCTGTACTTCCTATTTTTATATTTGATAAAGACATCTTAGATAAATTACCAAAAGAGGATGCTAGAGTTAGCTTTATTTTTGAAACGCTACAAAATATAAATAGAATACTAAAAGACAAACATAACAGTAGTTTGGCTTTATTTTATGGCACACCAAAAACAGTTTTTAAACAACTTATAAAGGATTACCAAATTGAAACTGTTTTTACCAATCACGACTATGAGCCTTACGCAACAGCTCGTGATAAAAATATAGAAACGGTGTTAAAAACCAACTCTATAGGCTTTAAAACATATAAAGATCAAGTCATTTTTGAAAAAGATGAAGTGGTTAAAAAAGACGGTTTACCATATAAGGTTTATACACCATACATGCGTCTTTGGAAAGCAACATTTAAGACCATAGATTTTAAAATTTACCAATCCGAAAATGAATTGGATAACCTTGTAAAAGACACAAACCTATCAGACACAACTTTGGAAGCGATGGGTTTTATAAAAGCAGAACAAAAAATAGAACCCCATACAGTAACACCAAAACTTATACAAGATTACGAAGCAACACGTAATTTTCCTGCGCAAGACAGCACATCTAAATTAGGACCACATCTTAGATTTGGTACTGTAAGTGTGCGCAAAATGGTTAAAAAAGCAATTGCAGAACAAAACGAAATCTTTTGGCAAGAGCTAATTTGGCGCGAGTTTTTTACGCAAATCTTATGGCACTTTCCACACACGCACAAAGATGCTTTTAAACCTAAATACGACCGCATAGAATGGCGAAACAATGAAACCGAATTTAAAGCTTGGTGCGAAGGTAAAACTGGCTATCCACTTGTAGATGCTGGAATGCGACAATTAAACCAAACAGGCTTTATGCACAATCGTGTGCGCATGTTAGTTGGCAGTTTTTTATGTAAACACTTATTGATAGATTGGCGTTGGGGAGAAGCCTATTTTGCCGAAAAACTACACGATTACGATATGTCTAGTAATATAGGTAACTGGCAATGGGTTGCGGGTTCTGGTGTTGATGCAGCACCTTATTTTAGAATTTTTAATCCAACAACACAAATAGATAAATTTGACAAAAAACATAACTATCTTAAACAATGGGTTCCAGATTATCAAGAGTTTACTTACCCTAAACCAATTGTAGATCATAAAGAAGCAAGAGAAAGGTGTTTAAGGGTCTATAAAGAAGCGGTTGGGTAGTTTTTGTATTTGACTTTGTAAAAAAAATCAACTAACTTCGTTTAACATGTGAAATAGCGAATTGAAAACTCGCAATATCTATACGTTACTCATAATGCTAAAAAACCACAAAAGTTATCGATTTGGTAACTTTTTCAGTATATTTGTGTCAAACAAATTGAAGTGAAAATATTTTCGAGAGGAACATTGCGAGATTTTTGGAAAAAACACGGTAACTGCGAATTACAATTGAAGACGTGGTATCGTGAAACTGAAAAATCTAATTGGTCAACTATTAACGACCTCAAATCGGAATATCCAAATGCAAGTATTTTAAAAGACAATCGGATAGTTTTTAATATCAAAGGAAACGATTACCGGTTGATTGTAAAATTTAATTTTGAATATCAACTTGCGTGGGTACGTTTTATAGGAACACACGCTGAATATGAAAAAATTAACGCAAACGAAATTTAAGATGAATATAAAACCAATAAGAAACGAAGCTGATTACCAACAAGCGCTTGAACGTTTGGAAGTAATATTTGATTCTAAAAGAAATACTGAGGAAGGCGACGAGTTAGAAATTCTTGCTATCGTTATTGACAACTACGAAACGGATAATTTCCCAATCGGAATGCCAGACCCAATTTCAGCCATAAACTTTAGAATGGAACAAATGGGATTGAAACAAAAAGACTTAGTAGAAATGATCGGTTTTAAAAGTAGAGTAAGCGAAATAATGAATAAAAAACGCAAACTGACTCTAGATATGATTAGAAAACTAAACGAAAAATTACACATTCCAACAGAAGTATTGATACAAGATTATTAAAGGCATTGCGGAAAGCACTATGGGTAACAACGTCTATAATTAATACGGGTTTTGGTGCTTGACCCAAAGTTCTGGTATATTTATGAAGTCCGCAAAATCTTTTGGATTTGGTTTTTAAAATGAAAAAACAAACAAAAAGATTCGGCTAATCGCTTAAACGGAAACTAAAGCACACTTTTATTCCCGTACTAATCATAGCCCGAACCGTTAAACGAATTTAATAAATCAATCTTTTCAAATCACAAAAAAAGCTTCAATTAAAATTGAAGCTTTTTTTGTATTTATAATAGTAGTATTCTAATTACCTTCTATACGTTCTATCTTAGCTCCTATTGCTTTTAAACGTTCTACTATTTTTTGGTAGCCTCTATCTATTTGTTCTATATTATGGATTGTAGAAGTTCCTTTTGCAGATAAGGCAGCTATTAGTAAACTAATACCAGCTCTAATATCTGGAGATACCATTGTAGTTGCTTTTAATTGACTTTTAAAGTCATGACCCATTACTGTTGCTCTGTGTGGATCGCAAAGGATTATTTTTGCTCCCATATCTATCAACTTATCCACAAAAAACAAACGACTTTCAAACATCTTTTGATGTACTAATACTTCTCCTCTTGCTTGTGTTGCCACAACCAAAACTATACTTAGTAAATCTGGCGTAAATCCTGGCCAAGGTGCATCTGCAATGGTTAAAATAGAACCATCTATATAATTTTGTATTTCGTAACCGTCTTTATGAGCAGGAATGTAAATGTCTTCACCTTTTCTTTCTAGCGTGATTCCTAATTTTCTAAACACATCTGGTATTTGACCTAAATCGTCCCAGCTTACATTTTTTATAGTCAATTCGCTTTTAGTCATTGCTGCAAGTCCAATCCAGCTACCAATTTCAATCATATCTGGTAACATAGTATGGTCTGTACCACCAAGACTATCTACACCTTCTATAGTTAATAGATTAGAACCAACACCAGATATTTTGGCTCCCATCCTGTTTAACATCTTACATAATTGTTGTAAGTAGGGCTCGCAAGCTGCGTTATAAATAGTTGTAGTCCCTTCTGCTAATACTGCAGCCATTACAATGTTTGCTGTACCTGTTACAGACGCTTCGTCTAATAACATGTCAGTTCCGATTAATTTGTCGGCTTCAACACCATAAAAATAATCTTCGCGATTGTATCTAAATTTAGCACCTAGGTTAATAAACCCTTCAAAGTGTGTGTCTAAACGACGACGTCCAATTTTATCTCCTCCTGGTTTTGGGATATAACCTTTACCAAAACGTGCCAATAATGGACCAACCATCATAATAGAACCTCTTAAGCCACTACCTTCTTTTTTAAATTCTGCAGTTTGCATGTAATCTAGGTCAATTTCATCTGCTTGAAACGTGTAAGCACCTTCTGATACTTTATTAACCTTTACGCCTAAGTTTTGTAATAGAGTTATTAATTTATTAATATCAATAATATTCGGAATGTTATTTATAGTTACTTTTTCTGGAGTTAGTAAAACTGCACATAAAATTTGTAATGCTTCGTTTTTTGCACCTTGAGGCTGAATATTTCCTTTTAGTTGGTGACCACCTTCAATTTTAAATGTTCCCATAAATAATACGCTTAATATCTTTTTTTATTTCGGTTTTGATTGTTGTTTTTCTTGTGTTGCGGTTTTCTATTATTGCTATTATTACTGTATTTTTTACCGCTTGAGGCTTTCATTAAAGCTGAAGAGTCTGTTAGAGGTTCTGTAGACCCCTTCATATCTATCTCACCATCAGACAATTCGAACAAATGATTAAAAATAACATAATCCTCTACAGTGTCTTTATTCCAATTTAAAAAACACTTTTTCATGTGGTTAGCAATCGTATACTTTAAAGCATCTTTTAATTCGCCCTCTTCCCAGGTATTAGCAACGTCAATCATGGTTTTAATATTGTTTCCATAAAAACGATATTTTGGGAAATTCTGTGGGTACTTTAAAGGTTCTGGTTTTTCAGACAGTTCTTCTTCAGATGGTGCACCATAAGGCGAATCTGCATCCAATTCAAACTTAGACATGATAAACAATTGGTCCCAAAGTTTATGCTGAAAATCTGGCACATCACGCAAATGAGGTTGCATATTACCCATTACAGCAATAATAGATTTAGCTAATTTATTGCGTTCTTCTTTGGTTTCTCGCGATTTTGCATAATTAATCATTTTCTGAAGATGTCTTCCATACTCAGGAATAATCAAATGTTCACGCTCTGTGTTATACTCTATGTCGTCTATCAAAATAAAAAAGTGTAGAATTTATATGTGTTGCATTGAAGTTTCTATGCTAGCGCAAAATACAAAAAAAAACTATAGACTTATCACACCTTCTACTTTTTCTGTAACTTCTAGATATTTTGCAATAACAGCATCTGGATCTGACATTAACACATTAATAGAGATACTTGTATACTTACCGTTACTAGATTGTTTAGTTTTAATGACTGCCCCTATGTTATTAAAAATGGTTTCAATTTGGGTGATTTTACCTTTATTTGAAAGCACAATAAACTTATACAAATACTCTGATGGCCAAGAGTTTGTGTCGTATAATTGCACTTTTAATTTGGAGTAAAATTCTTCAGGATTTGGTGTAACACTCATAATAATTTTATAAGGTGCAAATATACCCAATATTTTTATTGAACTTATCTTGGGTTTTCTATATCCTATAAAACACATTAAATTTGCCCATATTGTGTTATTTTTCTAATCCTTAACTATGCTAAACCTTTTAAAAAGCGCCTAATATGGACTAGTTTCATATCATTTTTGGTTTAACATAATAAAGTCAATATAAGTTCATTTTTTTTTAAAGAATTTAATTCCGATTTTTACAATTAAATTATAAGCATTTGACAACAAAAAAAATAGTCATAACAGGAGGTCCAGGAACAGGGAAATCGTCAATAATAAATGCATTATCTAAACGTGGTTACACTTGTTATGAAGAAATCTCTAGAGCGCTTATTTTAGAAGCCAGAAAAAAAGGGATTGACCAACTGTTTTTAACTAAACCATTATTGTTTAGCTCACAACTTTTAAAAGGAAGAGAACAACAATTTATAGAGGCACAAAATAGTAATAATGAGTTTGTGTTTTTAGATCGCGGAATTCCAGACATTGTGGCTTATATGGATTATACAAAAGCGTCTTATCCTGATGCGTTTATTGAATCTTGCAAAGACAACAGTTACGATTATGTCTTTATTTTAGGACCTTGGCAAGATATTTTTAAAAGTGATAACGAACGTTATGAAAATTTTGAACAAGCTAAAATAATCCATCAACATCTTTTAGACACTTACAAAAAATACGATTACAATTTACAAGACGTCCCTTTTGGAAGTATTGAACAGCGTGCAGAACACATTTTAAGCGTGGTAAAATACTTATAAATGGAGCATCCAATTAACATACTAGAACGTTATTGGAAACATACTTCGTTTAGACCCTTACAAGAAGACATTATTAATGCGGTTTTAGATGGCGAAGACACCTTTGCATTGCTACCAACTGGTGGTGGAAAAAGTGTCTGTTTTCAAATACCAGCTTTAGTTAAAGAAGGTATTTGCATTGTAGTGTCTCCTTTAGTGGCTTTAATGAAAGACCAAGTTAACGCACTTCAAAACAAAGGAATAAAAGCTATGGCTTTGACTAGTGGTATTTCTAGACAGCAAATAGACACTATGTTGGACAATTGCATTTATGGCAACTATAAATTTTTATACCTCTCACCAGAACGTTTACAGCAAGAATTGGTACAAGATCGCATTAAGCAAATGCATGTAAATTTAATTGCTGTAGATGAAGCACATTGTATTAGTCAATGGGGTAACGACTTTAGACCGTCTTACAAAAACATCACACTTTTACGTCAGTTACAACCAACAGTAAATGTAATTGCCTTAACTGCTAGTGCAACACCAGAGGTTGTAGAAGATATTATAAAAGAACTAGATTTTATAGCACCAAAAATCTTTAAACAATCCTTTTTTAGGCCCAATATTGCCTACATGGTGTTTGATGAGGAAGACAAATACTTTAGAATAGAAGCTATTTTAAATAAAAACAAACAAGCTTCTATTATTTATGTTAGAAATAGACGGTTAACCCTTGAAATTAGTCACTATTTAGAACAAAAAAATATTAGCAGCACTTTTTATCATGGTGGTTTAAACACGACCTTAAAAGACAAACACCTACAAGATTGGATAACTAATAAAAAACAAGTTATTGTTGCCACTAATGCATTTGGAATGGGTATTGACAAACCAGATGTAAAAACGGTTATTCATATAAATTTACCAGATAGTATAGAAAGTTATTTTCAGGAAGCAGGTAGAGCTGGTCGGGATGAAACTAAAGCGTACGCTGTTATTTTAAAAAACAAAAATGACGAAGCGTTTTTAAAGAAACAATTTTTAGAAGTACTACCAACTGTAGACTTTGTTAAGGTTGTGTACAGAAAACTAAGTAACTATTTTCAGATTTCTTATGGCGAAGGTGCAGATAGCCAATTCGATTTTAATTTTAATGATTTTTGTAAGACTTATAAATTCAATACACTAACTACTTTTAATGCCATTCAAACTTTAGACAGAACAAGTGTTATTACATTAAATCAGCAATTTAATAAGCGTGTTGTCGTTCAGTTTATAATATCAAACTCGGCTATATTTAATTATTTAGACTCTCATGCAGACTTTGCTATTGTTGTTAAAACCATTTTAAGAACTTATGGAGGTGTTTTTGAACACGAAACTAAAATCAATAGTAGTTTAGTTGCCGAAAAAGCATCGGTTAAAGAAAGTAAATTAGTAGCTGTTTTAGAGCAATTAGCAAAAGATGAAGTCATAGCGCTTAATATTAATAAAACAGATGCTCAAATCACGTTTATAGAACCTCGTGAGGATGACAAAACTATCAATCGTATTGCTTCTGTAATAGAACAACAAAACGCATTAAAACAAAAACAAGTGCAATCTGTTTTAGATTACGTTAATAATAATGACCTTTGTAAAAGCATTCAATTGCTTCACTATTTTGGTGAAAAGGAGTATAAAGACTGCGGAATTTGTTCTGTATGTATTTCATCTAAAACAAAACCAAAAACCGATTTAAAGACTATTAAAAACACACTAATTAAGGCTTTAGAAAATGGCGACTTAAGTTCTAAAACATTATTTAAATGCGTAGCGTTTACAGAAAAAGAAATCAACGCTACACTAAAACTGATGCTTGAAGACGACATTATAGTGATAACAAAAACCAATACCTATAAATTAAAACACACTTAAAATGAAGAAGAACAATGACGCCTTAAGACTCGTATTTATGGGTACACCAGATTTTGCTGTAAACACCCTTAAAACTATTTTAAAACATAATTATAATGTGGTTGGTGTTATTACTGCTCCAGATAAACCTGCTGGTCGTGGAAGAAAGTTAAATGAATCTGCTGTAAAAGTATTTGCAAAAGCACACGGATTAAACATACTACAACCTACCAATTTAAAGAGCCAGTCTTTTTTAGACCAACTAAAAGCTTTAAATGCCAATTTACAAATAATAGTAGCCTTTAGAATGTTACCAAAAGTAGTTTGGGATATGCCTAAATATGGCACGTTTAATCTTCATGCTTCACTTTTACCAAATTACAGAGGCGCAGCACCAATAAATTGGGCGATAATAAATGGTGAAACTAAAACTGGTGTATCTACTTTTTTTATAGATGAAAAAATTGATACTGGCGAAATGATTTTACAAAAAGAAGTTGCTATAGATCCAACCGAAAACGCAGGAAGCCTACATGACAAA
Source organism: Olleya sp. (assembly GCA_023300575.1). Taxonomy (GTDB): domain Bacteria; phylum Bacteroidota; class Bacteroidia; order Flavobacteriales; family Flavobacteriaceae; genus Olleya. The sequence continues at coordinate 3,685 of JALZUT010000170.1, read as the reverse complement.
CTAATGGGCAAAGGAAGCGATTTAGTAATAGATACTATTAAACTAATAGGAAAAGGCGACGTCACAACGACACCTCAGCCAGAAGATGCTATTAGTAAAACAGCTTACAAACTAGACAAAGACAATTGTAAAATTGATTTTACAGATACAATACACCATATATATAATAAGATACGTGGATTAAGTCCTTATCCAGCTGCTTGGTGTGTTTTAGAAAATGGAGACGACACAATAGACATTAAAATTTATACAGTCAAAAAAGAATTAGAAGACCATAATTTAGAAATCGGGACAGTTACAACAACTAAATCTACAATTAAAATAGCTGTAAAAGAGGGCTTTATAAATATTATAGATTTAAAGCTTCCAGGTAAGCGCACACTGGACGTAAAATCGCTATTAAATGGTTACAAATTTAATACCGAAGCAAAAGTACGCTAAACCCTTATTCTCATTGAGAAACATAAAAAACCACAAAAAACAGCTTCCTTTATTAACAAATGCCTTAAGTTATTAACAAAACAAGGGGTTTTCCTTGCTATTACTTGCGTAGTAGCATATTCCGTATAAATTTGTATAAGGATTTAACAAAAATTGTTTAATCAACTATTTATTAATAATTAAAAATAAAATTATGAACAAAACAGATTTAATCGATGCTATGGCAGAACACGCAGGAATTACTAAAGCAGCTTCTAAGAAAGCTTTAGAATGTGCGTTAAATGAAGTTCAAGGTGCCTTAAAAAAAGGTGACAGAGTTTCATTAGTAGGATTTGGATCTTGGTCAGTTTCTAAAAGAGCTGCAAGAGATGGAAGAAACCCTCAAACTGGAAAAACAATCAAAATCCAAGCTAAAAACGTTGTTAAGTTTAAAGCTGGATCTGATTTAGCAGGTTCTGTAAACTAGTCCTTGTCTAAAATATTTTCAAAAGCCTTTAATTAATTTTAAAGGCTTTTTTTTTGTTTTTATTTTATATATTATTGTGTATTAAATAATAATATGCTACATTTAAAAGACAAATCCTTTTAAATAATGACCACAACCAAACCAAAAAAGGGTAATTTACTAATTGCAGAACCGTCTATAATAGGTGATATGTCTTTTAATAGATCTATTGTACTGTTAACTGATTACAACCCTGAAGGTGCTATTGGCTTCATCTTAAACAAACCTTTAGATTACACTATTGGTGACTTAATACCAGAAATAGATTCTAAATTTAAAGTCTATAATGGTGGTCCAGTAGAGCAAGACAATTTGTATTTTATCCATAAACGTCCTGATTTAATTCCAGATAGTATAGAAATATCTTTAGGTGTTTTTTGGGGAGGAGACTTTAATGCAGTTGCTAATTTAATTGAAGAGCATAAAATTGACGCTAAGGATATTAAATTCTTTTTAGGCTATTCTGGATGGGATAGTAACCAATTAGATGACGAATTAAAATCTAATGCTTGGGTCGTTACTAAAAACACCCACAAAGAAGACATTATAGAAAAAAACTACGAAACCTTTTGGAAAGAAAAAATGGTTGAACTTGGTGGTGATTATTCTATCTGGTCAAACGCACCAGAAAATCCAAGCTTTAATTAAGACTAATTATCTTTTAAAATTACTGCAATAAAACGCGCATTCTCCATTCCTACTTCAATTTAAAAAGAAACCGTAATAAATTAAGTCTTATTTTTTTATTTCATATAAAGAAAGAAAACATTCACGAAGAATCGGGACAAGCTATTTTCTTTTACCTTAATTTTTAATAAGAACTACTCTAAACTAATCTTACTTTTACATTTAACTTTTGAAGTAACATTTTGGCTACTTCATTTTTAAACTCTTTTTTACGGTATTTTGAAATTGGTTGAATTCCTTTAATAACATTAGTGGTAAATAACTCATCTGCCTTTTGAAGCTCGAATGGCGAAATCGAGGTTTCTTCTAAAGTATAATCTGGAAGTAACTTTATAAGTTCTATAAGTTGTTTTCTTAATATTCCTTTTAAACAACCATCTGAAGTTGGTGGTGTTTTAATGTTAGTACCTTTAACTAAAAACAGGTTTCCGTTTAAAGCTTCAACTACATTTTTATTGGTGTTAAGCACTAAACAATTATCCAATCTGTTTTCTTTGGCATAAATACTACCAATAACATTAAGTGCTTTGTTATTGGTCTTTAAAGTAGATAATAAGCTAGGGGATACATAATGGTCTTTATACAAATCAACCACGTATTCTGTATCATTTAAAAGGTAAAAAGGGGTGTCAATTTGCTTAACAGCAATTATAAACTGCACATCGCTAGACTCTGGAAAATATAAACCACCTTCTACCCTATTAACTTGTATTTTTACACGTGCAGTTTGCTCTAAAAGTTGATTGGCTTCTAGTGTCTTTTTAATTTCGTCTTCTAAAAACTCCATTGTAAAGTACATTGGTATTTCCATACGCATGATACGCATTGAAGCCATTAATCTAAAGTAATGGTCTTCAAAAAAAAGCAGTTTATTGTTTACCACTTTTATAGTTTCAAAAAGTCCATCACCATAAGCGTAGCCTCTATTTGAATTGTGTAATACTTGTGTGTTTTCTTGAAGTGTACCGTTAAAATTGATCATAAAAAAAGTCCCTGATTTCTCAGGGACAAATATACTTATTTGTTTAGTTTTTTAAGCAGAACCTATTACTTGTTTTAAACTAGAAATTTGGTTAGTCCAAAGCATCTTTCCTTCTTCAACCTCATCTTCTTCAGCAAAATCTGTAACTATTATAGAGACGTCTTTAGTTATTTCGTCAACTTGAATTCTAATTTCAAAATAATAAGATTCACCTTCATCTTCAAGCCATCTAAACTTAACACGTTCGCCAGACTTTTTTGTTAGTAATTTAGCTTGTTCTTCTGCACCATCCCAAATAAATTTAAATAGTTCTCCTCTAGAGTTTACATTGTCTGCAAACCACTCTGACAAGCCAGAAGGTGTAGATACATATTGATATAGTAATGATGGAGAGGCCTGTACTACAAACTCTATTTGGTACTTAATTTTATCTTCCATTTAATTATAGTCTAGTGTGTTTTTATTTTGTCCAATATATACATTAATTAATAAGTTTTGAAATACTTTTAAATAAAATTTTAATTCACTTTTATGTTTGTATGCTATAAATATGTTTTTATATTTGCACACTTAAAATTATGGCGAGGTAGCTCAGCTGGTTAGAGCGTCGGATTCATAACTCGGAGGTCAGGGGATCGTGCCCCCTTCTCGCTACAAATTAAAAATCAGTAAAAACAAGCGGTTTAGCCTTACTAAACCGTTTTTTTTATGCTAATTTTTAAACAACATGAGACTATTAAATATTACACTTGTTTTAATTAATGCGCTCTTTTTGTGTACCAATTCTAAAGCAATGCTCTGACCCAAGGTATAATGGGTTACCATATTTTTCTGACCAAAACCCTTCTAAGACATCTTTGGATAGACATTTATAAACCACTACACCTTTATAAATAATAGCATCTTCCCCTTTATAATTAAAATTGATAACCAAAATGTTGTCTTTAAAAAAGCCTGTACCTGTTTGTTCTTGGTCTTCTCCTATTTGCCAATTGGCTATTATTCTGTTGTTTTGATCTAGTGTTAAGTCTAGTGTGCCTTTGTAGGTTGTTGATTCTTCGTTTTGGTTG
>JALZUT010000169.1 GCA_023300575.1 Olleya sp. | reverse complement strand
ATTAGGTGTAATCCAACCCATAACAGTTAGAAAATTAGGTTTTGAAAGCTACCAATTAGTATCTGGAGAGCGTCGTTTTCGTGCTTCAAAACTAATAGGTCTAGAAACAGTTCCTGCTTACATTAGAATAGCTAACGACCAAGAAAGCCTAGAAATGGCTTTGGTAGAAAACATTCAACGACAAGATTTAGATCCAATAGAAATTGCATTATCATACCAACGTTTAATTGACGAAATTCAACTAACACAAGTGCAAATGAGCGAGCGTGTTGGAAAAAAACGTAGTACAATTGCTAACTATTTACGTCTTTTAAAATTAGATCCAATTATCCAAACAGGTATGCGTGATGGCTTTCTATCTATGGGTCATGGTCGTGCTATTATAAACATTGAAGACCAAAGCATTCAACTAGATATTTACGAGAAAATTTTAACTGAAAAACTATCTGTTAGAGATACAGAAAAACTAGTACGTAACTACAATACAACTAGCGAAGTTAAAGTACCTGTTAAAAAAGAAAACGAAGAATTGCCAAAATATGTTAAAAAAGGTATTACAACATTTTCGGAATACTTTGGACACAAAATAGACGTTAAAGTTGCTAGTAATGGTAAAGGGAAAATTACAATTCCTTTTCATTCTGAAGAAGATTTTAACCGCATGAAAAAACTAGTTCAAGGTGCTAAATAAACAGTACATTCTTAGCTTTATTTTAATTTGTTTTTGTCTTGTTGCATTTGCGCAAGACAAAAAAACAGACACAAACACAGAACCGTCTAAAAATACAGAAGAGGCTCTCAAAATCTCTAAAGTTTTAAAAATCGAAGACAAAAAGAAATCCAGAAAAAAACAAAAAGCAATCCTTGACTCTACTACTGTTAAAAAGCAAGTAGAATACGATCCTTTAGCGCCTTCTCGCGCTGCTTTTTATTCGGCTATTTTACCAGGTCTTGGACAAGCCTATAATGGTAAGTACTGGAAAATTCCAATTGTTTACGCTGCTTTAGGTACTGGAGTCTATTTTTACATAACAAATAATACCGAATATAATCGTGTGCGTGATGCCTTTAAAAGACGTTTGGCTGGTTTTAATGATGACGAGTTTCAAGATCGTTTAAACGACGAAGCTTTACGTAATGCACAAACAAACCTAAGACGTAATAAAGAGCTATCCTTGCTAGTAACCATTGGTCTTTATGCATTAAATATTATTGATGCTAACGTAGATGCGCATTTACTACAATACAATATCAACGAAGATTTAAGTTTAAAGCCACATTATAAAATTGAAGAGTTTGACAACTCTAGTACTGTTGGATTAACTTTAAATTTTAAATTTTAAAATATTAACAAGATTTCCTCCCGAAGCTTCGGGATCTGGAAACACAACTTATAATTTTTGATGAAAATTGCTTTACTAGGCTATGGTAGAATGGGAAAAGCTATAGAAACTATAGCTTTAAAACGTGGTCACACAATTGTTATTAAAACTAGTGAAGACTCTGGTTATGACATTACTCAAGCTGATGTTGCAATAGACTTTAGTTTACCTTCGGCAGCTTTCAATAATATTTCTAACTGTATAAAACAGCAAGTTCCTGTTGTGTCTGGTACTACTGGTTGGCTAGAACAATACAACGAGATTGTTTCGCTTTGCAAAACACAAAAAGGGGCTTTTATATACGCTTCAAATTTTAGCTTAGGTGTCAACATCTTTTTTGAATTAAATGAAACGCTTGCCAAAATGATGGCAAAACTAGAAGATTATAAGGTTGACATCGAGGAAATTCACCATACTAAAAAACTAGATGCACCAAGCGGAACTGCTATTACTTTAGCAGAAGGCATTATTAAAAACAATTCAAAATTTAATAAATGGGAATTAGATAAAGCAGAAGCACAATCTATTCCTATTACTGCTAAGCGTATTTCTGATGTACCTGGCACACATATTATAAGTTATAAAAACTCAATAGACACTATCAAAATAGAACATGAAGCGCACAACAGACAAGGTTTTGCTTTAGGAGCTGTAATTGCATCAGAATGGTTAGTTGATAAAACAGGCGTTTTTACTATGAAAGACGTACTTTCTTTATAAGCTAATAACGCTGCTTTTTTTTTATTTATAAAGACAAAATTTCAACATAAAAAGGGTTCGTATTTCCAAAAAAATGCAAATCTTTGTTAAATCGGCAAGATGAATGAATAAAGCGTTTTTATTTCATCCAGAAAAACCGCAAATTTGAAGCTAACTAACAACAATCATTAGACACTAGTCACTAAACATATATTATGAACGGAACGTATTGGATTATCTTTTTCTTCGTTATTCAACTTTTACACGGTTTAGCCACATGGAAACTGTATGTAAAAGCAGGTCGTCAGGCTTGGGAAGCGTTTATACCAGTATACAATGCTGTTATCTTAATGAAAATTATTAACAGACCTTGGTGGTGGACAATCTTATTATTTTTACCAATTGTAAATCTTATTATGTTCCCAGTTATTTGGGTAGAAATAGCAAGAAGCTTTGGTAAAAATACTGCAAAAGACACCTTTTTAGCCTTATTTACTTTTGGTTTTTATAGTTTTTACATTAATTACGTAGCTACAGATACAAAATATATTGAAGAAAGAAGCTTACAACCTAGAACCGAATTAGGAGATTGGGTAAGCTCTATATTATTTGCTATTGTTGCAGCTACAATAGTGCACACCTACATTATACAACCATTTGTAATCCCTTCTTCTTCTTTAGAAAAAACACTTCTAGTTGGTGATTTCTTATTTGTAAGTAAGCTACATTATGGACCACGTACACCAGGAACTACAGTTGCTGTACCAATGATACATGATGCTATACCAGGGACTACAACACCATCTTATTTTAAAAAACCACAATTACCTATATTTAGATTACCAGCGCTTCAGCACATAAAACGTAATGATATTGTGGTGTTTAATTGGCCAGTTGATACTTTAGTTAATATAAATAATCCTTTAGGCGAAATCCGTTATAAACCAGTAGATAAAAAGACTAACTATGTAAAGCGTTGTGTTGGTATACCTGGTGACACGCTATCTATAAAAGATGGTTACGTGCATATAAATGGTAAGAAAAACGAATTACCAGATCGTGCTAAGCTTCAGTTTTTTCATAAAGTAATTTTAAAAAACACAACTTCTGAAGCGCTATTTGAAAAGTATAGCATTACAGAAAGTTATGACCGCTATGTGTTTAAAACTAATGCAGATAATTGGAATAGACCAGAATTTCAGAACTATTTAAAGGTTAAAAAAATAGACACTGATGTTGTAAAACAAGATTCATTACAAGTTAAGTTTTTAGCTAATATTGATCAACAGTCATTCAATCTTTTAAAATTAGAAATCGCAGAACAAGCAATTTATGTAAATCTAACTGACCAATTAGCTGTAACGATGAGTAACGATCCAAATATTGTTTCTGTTACTAAAGATCTTTCTTCAAGTAAAAACGAAAAAATATTTCCTAACACATCAGATTACACTTGGAACAGGGACTTCTTTGGACCAATTTACATCCCTGAAGCTGGTATAAGCATGAAGCTAAACCTTGAGACCTTACCAATTTACAAACGTATTATCACAGAATATGAAGGCAATACGCTAAAGGTTAATGGTAACCAGATTAGTATTAATGGACAGGTAACAGACTCTTACACCTTTAAACAAAATTATTATTGGCTGATGGGAGACAACCGTCACAACTCGCAAGATGCTAGAATGTGGGGATTTGTACCTTTTGATCATGTGGTAGGAAAACCTGTTTTTGTTTGGATGAGTTGGGATAGCAATGGTAAAGGACTTAACAAAATACGTTGGGACAGAGTATTTACTACTGTTGGTGGAAGCGGTAAACCGACGTCTTATTTTATTCCGTTTTTAGTAGTTCTAGGATTGATCTTTGGATTTAATAAATATAGAAAGAGGAAGAAAGCATAGTTTAAACACTATAAATTTTAAAACATGAAAAACATACTTCTTGCTACATTTATTTTAATATCAAACCTTGCTTTTTCTCAAAGTAGTAGCCAAATTGGGATTAATCTTGGAGGCACATTTGCTAATGTTTACGGAAATGAAGATGTAGAAGAGAACAAACCAACATTAGACTTTTTAGCAGGAATCGGTTATCAATTTAATTTTAATAAAAGTTTTTCAATTGTTGCAAATATAAACTATGAAAGAAAAAGTTTTCATCGAACGGACTTAACGGGACGACTTAACTTAGATAACCCTGATGATCCTATGGTTTTTCTTGTAGACTTGAAAATCAACTTTACTTTTATCTACGTTTCTATTCCTATTTTACTGAGGCATCACTTTGGGAAAAATCGAGATTTCTTTATCAATTACGGACCCTTTTTAAGCTTTTTATCGGAAACAAAGCTTAAAGAAAATGGAGCAAAGATAGAAGATGATAGTAAAGTTTTTTTTCAATCCTTAGACGCTGGCGTTGCATTTGGAGTTGGAAAATCGTTTAGAATTAATGAAAATAACTCAATTAACTTAGAAATTAGGAATAATTTAGGTTTGACCAATATTAACAGAGTAGTAATTAGCAACGAAATTCAAAAAGTAAAAACTAACAGCTTAAATCTTATAGCGAGTTGGCAATTTAACCTTTAGTAAATGAATATCTTGCTCCACCCAACATACTTTCCTAGCATTGCACAATGTATTGCTATAGCTAAAGCTGAAAGTTTGACATTTGAAATGCATGATAATTTTCAGAAACAGACCTACAGAAATAGGACTTACATATATGGTGCAAATGGTAAATTACAATTAAGTGTTCCTGTAATACACAGTCATAAAAACAGACAGTTGTATAAAGATGTTAAAATTAGTCATGAAGAAAAATGGCAACTTACACATTGGAAATCTTTAGAAGCAGCATACAGAACGTCTCCTTATTTTGAATTTTATGAAGATGAATTACTACCTCTTTTTAAAATCAAATCCGATTTTATTTTAGACCATAATTTAAAGTGTTTTGAAATTATTACAGCGTGTTTACAACTGGATGTAACACCAAAATTCTCGACTGCTTTTGATAAAGAACCATTAGATATAAAAGATTACAGATACTTAACAAACTCTAGACAAGAAAAAAAAATACGATTTGAACCGTACACGCAAGTCTTTAATGATAAACATGGTTATATAAATAATTTAAGTATTTTAGATTTGCTATTTAATGAAGGTACTAATGCTTTAAGTTATCTTGAAGCACAACCAATATTATAGATGTATAGATCAATAATACATTACGGAATTCACTTTGGCTTACCGCTTTTAATAGCACTACTTTTCTTTAAAAACAATTGGAAAAAGGCATTTGGCATTATGCTTCTAGGTATGCTAATTGACTTAGACCACCTGTTGACTACTCCTGTTTTCTCGTCAAATAGATGCAGTATAAACTTTCATCTTTTACATACTTATTATACAATTGCACTTTATGTGGTGTTATTACTACCTAAAAAAACGAGAGTGATTGGTCTTGGATTGGTTATTCATATACTAGCAGATACTACAGATTGTTGGTTGATGTAATATTACGTCCAAACTTCTATTACTTATAGTTTTAAAAAAAAACGAGAATTTATTCTCCGTTTTAGCTAAAGAGAAAGACCCTTTTTATTAAACTTTAAAATCAGTAATTAAAAGCACCTCGTTTTTAGATACAGTTTGATTCCTAGCTTTAGTTAAAGAGAGCACTTGTACCAAATTTACTTCGGGATGGTTCTGACTTTAATCAGAATCGGAGAGTTAGACCTAAACGCGACCCTATTTTTAAATAAATAATATTATTTAT
>JALZUT010000168.1 GCA_023300575.1 Olleya sp. | reverse complement strand
AAGTAGTGGAGCGAAGTGTTTCTGTTCCTGGTGTACAACCTAAGTTGTCAATGTCATTATTAAATGAAGATAAAACAAAGAGCAGATTAACAGTAGTTGGTGCATTAGGAGGAAATTATATTTTTAAACCACCATCTAAAGATTATGCAGAAATGCCAGCAAATGAGCATTTAACTATGAAAATGGCAAACCTATTTAATATTGACGTTGTGCCTCATTCATTAATTAAATTAGCTTCAGGAGAATTGTCTTATATCACCAAACGGATTGATAGGGCAGAGGATGGATCTAAAATACATATGATTGATATGTTTCAAGTAACAGAAGCTTTCGATAAATATAGAGGTTCAATGGAGCGCATAGGAAAAGCAATTGAAGCTTATACAGATAATACATTATTAGATAAACTTCGCTTTTTTGAAATTACTCTCTTTAGCTACCTAACGGCGAATAATGATATGCATTTAAAAAACTTTTCGATGATTAAAACATCTTATGGTTGGGCGTTATCTCCAGCTTATGATTTGTTGAACACAACTATTGTTAACCCAGAAGATACCGAAGAGTTAGCTTTAACAATTGATGGTAAAAAGAAAAAAATAACACATCAAAATTTTATAGACTTCGGTGCAGGATTAGGGTTGTCTAAAAAGCAAATAAATAGCGTTTTAAAACGATTTAAAGAATTAAAAAAGGATGCTTTAACTCTAATCAAGCAATCATTTTTGAGTGATGGTATGCAAGTTGATTATAAAACTATTTTAGAGCTTAGATTTAAAATTTTAAACTTGAGTTAAAGAGTGTTTATGTAAAAAAAAAGCCTCTTAATCTACTGATTATGAGGCTTTGTGGAGTCGGAGAGAATCGAACTCTCGTCCAAACAAGTAATCAAATAGCTTTCTACACGCTTATTTTCTTCTTGGTTTTTCGTGATTAAGCTGGTTAGAAACAACCCACTTAAACCTTATCTTCTTTAGTTTCAAAAAGGCAACAAAGCACTACCTAATCTATATTGATATTTACGATATCTCAAAATGGAACGCCATCAATCAAGGCTGTCCAGAGACATAAAGCTTGTACACCTTGTGTACCTAGGCTAATCCTACTATAATTCGGATTATGCAGCTAAAGCGTAGTTATTCTCGCCGTTTAAAAAGTTGAAATAAGTATTTACGAGTATAATTTCATTACTCGGCGTGCTTACTACCTCATTAATCTCGCTGTCAAAACCAGTCGACCCCATTTTAATGATACAGCAAATTTTTAATCTGCATAATAATTAAATCTCAAATTTACTTCAAGATTTAACCGTTTATTTTTTTGGGCGTTACCTTTTACTCATGCCTGCCAGGTCTTTAAAACCTTGCAGGATCGCAAAAGGTCGGGCTTTACGCTACAATCTTTTTTTGAAAAAAAAAGGATTTTCACTTCAATCCCTAACGCAGCTCACTCAAACTAAATAAAATATACAATTTAAAAAAGTAAGAGTGCAAAATTAGTAAAAAACTTTGCTAAACCTTACAATTACCATTAATTTAGTGCAAAAATTATTCCAGATTATATTTGGGTAATGTACTGTCAGTAAATTGTATTCTATAAATTAATAAGTTTCCCGTTTTTATGGGAATAAAAAAAACTGTTTTAAATGAAATTCGCCATAATAAAAGAACGTAAAAATCCACCAGATCGTCGTGTGGTGTTTTCACCAAAAGATTTGAAACAATTAAAAAATGACTTTCCAAAAGCAGAGTTAGTTGTAGAAGCATCAGACATTCGTGTATTTCCAGATGCCGACTATCAAAAACTAGGGCTTCAAGTATCAGAAGACGTTTCAGATGCAGATGTTATGTTTGGTGTAAAGGAAGTGCCACTTGAGGCATTAATTCCTAATAAAAAATATTTTTTCTTTAGTCATACTATAAAAAAACAACCTTACAATCGTAAGTTGTTAAAAACCATTTTAGATAAAAAAATCGAAATGTATGACCACGAAACCATCATAAAAGAAAATGGAGCACGATTAATAGGTTTTGGACGTTATGCAGGTTTAGTGGGTGCTTATAATGGTTTTAGAGCTTTAGGCTTACGTGATGGGTTATTTAATCTACCAAAAGTAGAAACCTTAAAAGATTTAGATGAAGTAAAAGCCGAGTTAGATAAAATTAAACTCCCAAAAATCAAAATATTACTAACAGGTACAGGAAAAGTAGCTTTAGGAGCTAAAGAAATATTAGACCATTTAAAGATAAAACAAGTAAGTGATGCTTTATATTTAACTACAGACTTTACAGAACCAGTTTATTGTTTGGCAGATGTCATGGAGTATGCAAAACGTAAAGATGGTAAGGTCGGAGATAAATTTGCTTTTTATAAAGATCCAAGTGGTTATGAAAGTAATTTTATGCCATATGCCAAGCAAACAGACTTTTTTATAGCAGGACATTTTTATGGTGATGGTGCACCTTATTTATTTACTAAAGAAGATGCAAAGCATCCTGAATTTAAAATTAATTTGATAGCAGACATTTCTTGCGATATTGATGGTCCTGTAGCTTCTACAATAAGAGCTTCTACAATTGCAGATCCTTTTTATGGATACAATCCAATAACAGAGCAAGAAGTTGCGTTTAACTCTAAAGCAGCAATAACCGTAATGGCTGTAGATAATTTACCTTGTGAGTTGCCTAAAGATGCTAGCGAAGGATTTGGCGACATGTTTTTAAAACATGTTATACCAGCCTTTTTTAATAATGATGCAGATGGTGTTTTAGAACGTGCTAAAATGACTAATAAAAAAGGACAACTAACAGAGCGTTATGGGTATTTACAAGATTATGTAGATGGAAAAAAATAAGTGTAGAGTAGTAATTTTATAACTATTCCTGTTATATTTATATAATGTCGCGCAACCTTTTAATAAAAAACACATCTATAAAATAAAAAACACCAACTAAACGCATATGAAACTATTAAAATCAGTATTAACTATATTGCTTGTTATGTCTTTTACATCTTGTGAAAAAGACAATAACATACCTTTAAACGAACCAGGACAAAGCGATAACATATTAAACCCATTTTTGGACAATTTTGGAGCAACTACTACAGCCAGATTTATAGGTACAGTTGTAAATGAAGAAAACAATCCAATTTCTGGGGTAACCGTTTCTATAGGAAACACTGTGGCTATTACAGATGCTAATGGTGTGTTTTCTATTACAGAAGCTTCTGTTTTTGAAAAATTTGCTTACGTAAAAGCCTCCAAAAGTGGTTTTATGGACGGTTCTAGATCCTTAGTACCAACAGATGGTGTAAACCAAGTCCAGATTATGTTGTTAGATGCCGAGCCTATAGGTACAATAGCTTCTGGTCAAGCGATTACTTTTGATTTGCCAAATGGATCAACAGTAGATTTTTCTGGAGATTTTCAATCAGTGTTAGGGGTGTACCAAGGAAATGTAGATGTAGTCTTTAAGCACCTTAGTCCAGATGATGAGAACATGAGTTTACAAATGCCAGGATCACTTATTGGAGAAAATACTGATGGTGATTTAAGAGTTTTGGAAACCTATGGTATGATTGCAGTAGAATTAATTGGTGAAAATGGTGAGGATTTAGATATAGCTACAACTGCTCAAATCAAAATACCTGTTCCTGCAAGTGTAACTAATCCACCAGCAACAATACCATTGTGGTCTTTTGATGAAGTTAATGGGTATTGGGTAGAAGAAGGTTTTGCTACTTTAGATGGTAGTTTTTATGTTGGAGATGTGGAACATTTTAGTTTTTGGAATTGGGATTTTCAATATCCTGCAGTAACCGTTTGTATTACATTGCAAGATGAAAACGGAACTATTCTACCAAATACGCCTTTAAATTTATTTTCTCCTGCTTTAAACGCTACAGGAACTTATGGGTTTACAAATGCTGATGGAATTGAATGTGGATTAGTACCTCAAGATGATACACTAACTTTAGTTGTGCCTAATTACGGTTGTATAGGTAATGATTTTACAACTACAATTGGTCCTTTTGCTACAGATGAAAACATTACAATAACAGTAACTGGTAGTAATGCATTAAACACCAATTTTATTGCCACTTTAAATGATTGTACTGGTAACCCAATTACAGATGGATACGCTAATTTGTTTTATAATAATCAGTCACACATCATTACTATAACTAATGGGTTATTGTCCGAGAATATTCCGTATTGTGATACAGATACAGCATATTCTATACAAGTTTTTGATATCGGTAACAGTCAGAGTACAGATGCTCAAACAGGAAATTTCACAACACCAACTACAGATTTAGGTATGCAAATGTCATGTGTAGATTTAACAGATGCAGATGCGGATGGTGTTTTAGATATTGACGAAGACTTAAATAATAATAATAACCTTGATGATGATGATACTGACCAAGATGGTATTGCAGATTATCTAGACCAAGATGATGATGGAGATGGTGTAAATACTATAGATGAAGATTATGATAACGATGGTAACCCTATGAATGAGGATAGTGATGCTGACGGAATACCTGATTATTTAGACCCACAAGATGTTTTAGTTTTTGTGTCTGAAATTATTGCCTTAAACTGTGATATCAATAATCTAGAATATAATTTAACTGAAGACTTAAATGGTACCATTTTTAGTTTTCCAAATACAACTTTTAGCTATTTTGAAACACAAACAGATGCAGATACTAATACAAATGCTATAGTAAATCCTAGTAGTTACATAAATATTAATATGTTACAACAAGTATATGTTTTGACTACTAATACAATATCTAACCAGTCTGCTGTAGGTCAATTACTTTTATTAGGTAGTAATTTTCAAGATTCTGATAATGATGGTTTATCTGATTGTGAAGAGTTAACAGGTATTGATACTGCTAACAATAACTGCAACCCAAACGGAAACATTACTGACCCAAATAACGCAGATAGTGATGGTGATGGTTTTGATGATTGTGTTGAATCACAACAAGGAACAGATCCTAATGATGTAAGTGATTTTCCAAATGAGCCAACTTTTAATTGCTGTAATAATGATTCTTTAAGTGGGATGGATGTAAATACAATCGTTAACTCTCAAGAAGATGTTCAGTTTTTTGACGCTATTACTCCTAATGGTGATGGTCTAAATGATAGGTTTGTAATTGTAAATATTAATCTTTATCCAAGTAATACATTTTCTGTTTATGACGATCAAGATAATCTTGTTTACCAAATAACAGGATACAATAATACTAATGTGTTTTTTCAAGGTGATAGTTCTACAACAGGTCAAGCTTTAGTTGATGGAACTTATAGATATGAATTAAATTTTGCTGATGCATTAGGACAAACAAATATTAGAAATGGTTTTATTTGCATAGTAACTGATATTTTTCAGAATGCTAGTTTTATTTCTTGTAGTGTTAATGATGTTAATGATCCTTTTTTATCACAATAAAGTCTATAAATTAGTCACATAAAAAAAAGGAAAGTCATAAAGCTTTCCTTTTTTTATGCTTTCACTTTAATAAAACGTTTAAAGACAACATAGCCAATCCATAAAAACAAGCCAAAAACAAACGTAAATTGCCAGGCTTTTTGATGTAGATTAGGGTTTGTAATAATGTCTAAAATAGTTTCAAAAATAGATAAAGGTTTATTAATTATTTCCCAAGAATTGAAACGTAAAAAGCGTCCTAAATAGACACCAAAACCAACAAGTATAAATAAGATAGGTTTGCAGTAGTTCACAATTCGGTTATTAAAATTTGTTTTAAAAACAGTTTCCATAGAAAAAACAGATTTAAAAAACAGTAGCATCCCTGTAATTGTAAACGCAACTATAACTAATGTGTCTAACCAAATTAGATGCTGACTGCTATATTGTAAATGGAACAAATCCGTAATTATATAAGGAGCATTTGGTAAAAAGAGTAACCAAACAAAACTAACACCTAATAAATACAAGCGATTTGGTTTTTTGATTGTGGTTAAATAAGAGCTGATGACGTATGGGATTCCTGCAAGAAATAAATTCCAGACTAAAAACAGGAAGTAGTAAGATTGCGTCAGTTTTATCCTAAACATCAAAAGAACAATGCTAAAAGCAGATAATGTGAATAGGATGGACACGATTTTAAATTCGGATTCTATAAATGTTTTAATGGTTTTCATGTGTCATATATTTTAAGTCAATAATAAAAATGGTAATGATGCCTAAAGCGTAAGCTATTAAATCGCTAATGCTAAAATGACTGCCTAGTA
>JALZUT010000167.1 GCA_023300575.1 Olleya sp. | reverse complement strand
TGATGTAATCTTAAAAGCAGCAGGTGGCGCTAAGTTAGCTGTTGTAAAATTAGTTAAAGAATTAACTGGTTTAGGATTAAAAGAAGCTAAAGGTTTAGTGGATGATGCACCAAGTGCAATCAAAGAAGGTGTTTCTAAAGATGAAGCTGAAGGCTTAAAGACTTCTTTAGAAGAAGCAGGAGCTGAGGTTGAGCTTAAGTAAGCTTACCAAATAATTTTACAAAGGTTTAGGTCTGGAGCATGCGCTCTACGACCTAAACCATTTGTCGTATATAGTGATTAGCTATATGAAATAATTTTTTTTAATCAAAATTTCGTCCATTGATGTTAGTAACACAAGCTGAAAGATTAAATTTCTCGTCTATTGTAAATAGAACAGAATATCCAGATTTCATGGATATTCAGATTAAATCCTTCCAGGATTTTTTCCAGTTAGAAACAAAGTCTGAAGAAAGGGGTGATGAAGGTCTTTATAATACCTTCATGGAAAACTTTCCTATTACAGACACACGTAATCAATTCGTTTTAGAATTTTTAGATTACTTTATTGATCCACCTAGATATGCAATTGAAGAATGTATTGAAAGAGGACTAACCTATAGCGTTCCGTTAAAAGCAAGGTTAAAGTTATATTGTACAGACCCTGAACATGAGGATTTCGAAACCATTGTTCAAGATGTTTACTTAGGAACTATACCTTACATGACACCTTCTGGTACTTTTTGTATCAATGGAGCAGAACGTGTAGTAGTATCTCAATTACATAGATCTCCAGGTGTATTCTTTGGACAATCATTCCATGCAAATGGAACTAAATTATACTCAGCTAGAGTAATTCCTTTTAAAGGATCATGGATAGAATTTGCTACAGATATTAACCAAGTGATGTATGCATACATCGATAGAAAGAAGAAGTTGCCTGTAACTACTCTTTTTAGAGCTATTGGTTTTGAGCGTGATAAAGATATTTTAGAGATTTTTGATCTTGCTGAAGAAGTTAAAGTATCAAAATCTGGACTAAAAAAAGTAATCGGTCGTAAGCTTGCTGCACGTGTACTTAATACGTGGCATGAAGATTTCGTAGATGAAGATACTGGAGAAGTAGTATCTATAGAACGTAACGAAATTGTTTTAGATCGTGATACTGAATTAGATAAAGAAAACATAGAGGAAATCCTTGCAATTGAAGTTAAGACTATTCTTTTACACAAAGAAAGTGCACAACAAGGAGATTACGCAATTATACATAATACGCTTCAAAAGGATCCAACTAATTCTGAAAAAGAAGCTGTAGAACATATTTATAGACAACTACGTAATGCTGAGCCGCCAGATGAGGAAACAGCACGTGGTATTATAGATAAATTATTCTTTAGTGACCAACGTTACTCTCTTGGAGAAGTAGGTCGTTATAGAATGAATAAAAAATTACAATTAGATATCGGTATGGATAAGCAAGTGCTTACCAAAGAAGATATCATAACTATAATTAAATACTTAATCGAGCTTATTAACTCTAAAGCAGAGATTGATGATATTGACCACTTATCTAACCGTCGTGTTCGTACAGTGGGTGAACAATTATCTTCTCAATTTGGTGTTGGTTTAGCACGTATGGCTCGTACTATTCGTGAGCGTATGAATGTACGTGATAACGAAGTATTTACACCAATTGACTTAATTAATGCTAAGACTTTATCGTCTGTAATTAATTCATTTTTTGGTACGAATCAGTTATCTCAATTTATGGATCAAACAAATCCATTAGCAGAGATAACTCACAAACGTCGTTTATCTGCATTAGGACCTGGAGGTTTATCTAGAGAAAGAGCAGGATTCGAAGTACGTGATGTTCACTATACACACTACGGGCGTTTATGTCCTATCGAAACTCCTGAAGGTCCAAACATTGGACTTATATCTTCACTTTCAGTTTATGCTAAAGTGAACTCTATGGGATTCATTGAAACACCATATAGAAAAGTTACTAATGGTGTAGTAGATATAAAGGGTACGCCAATCTATTTAAGTGCAGAGGAAGAAGAAGAAAAACTAATAGCGCAAGCAACTGTTAAGGTCGATGATAAAGGTAAGATCTTACATGATAAAGTAATTGCACGTATGGAAGGAGACTTCCCAGTAATGGATCCTAAGGATATACATTATACAGATGTTGCACCAAACCAGATTTCGTCTATATCAGCTTCTTTAATCCCATTCTTAGAACATGATGATGCCAACCGTGCATTGATGGGATCAAACATGATGCGTCAAGCAGTACCATTATTACGTCCTCAGGCTCCTATTGTTGGAACTGGATTAGAACGTCAAGTAGCTTCAGATTCTCGTGTTTTAATTAATGCAGAAGGAGAAGGAGTTGTACAATATGTAGACTCTTTAGAGATTGTAATTAAGTATAAAAGATCAGAAGATGCAGCTAAAGTAAGTTTTGATAGCGATATTAAAAGATACCCAATAGTTAAATACAGAAAGACTAACCAAGGAACTTCAATTAACTTAAAACCTATTGTTAAAAAAGGTGATAAAGTAATTAAAGGTCAAGTTTTATCTGAAGGTTATGCAACCCAAAAAGGAGAGCTTGCTTTAGGTAGAAATATGAAAGTAGCCTTTATGCCTTGGAAAGGTTACAACTTTGAGGATGCAATTGTAATTTCTGAAAAAGTAGTACGTGAAGACATTTTCACCTCTATACATATTGACGAATATTCTCTTGAAGTAAGAGATACAAAATTAGGTAACGAAGAACTTACAAACGACATTCCAAATGTTTCTGAAGAGGCAACAAAAGACCTTGATGAAAACGGAATGATTCGTGTTGGAGCCGAAGTAAAACCTGGAGATATTTTAATTGGTAAGATTACGCCTAAAGGAGAATCTGACCCAACTCCAGAAGAGAAACTTTTACGTGCAATCTTTGGTGATAAAGCTGGAGATGTAAAAGATGCTTCTTTAAAAGCTTCACCTTCATTACATGGAGTTGTAATTAATAAAAAATTATTTTCTAGAGCAGTAAAAGATAAACGTAAGAGAGCTCAGGATAAAGAAGATATTTCTAAATTAGAAAATCTATATTATACTAAGTTTGATGATTTACAAGCTGCATTAGTTGAAAAACTTTTTACTATTGTAAATGGAAAAACGTCTCAAGGTATTTTTAATGATTTAGGTGAAGAAGTTTTACCAAAAGGTAAAAAGTTTACATTAAAAATGTTAAATGCTGTTGATGACTATACGCACTTAACTGGAGGGACTTGGACAACAGATGATCATACTAATAAATTAGTAGCTGACTTATTACATAACTACAAGATTAAAGAAAACGACTTACAAGGGTCTTTACGTCGTGAGAAGTTTACTATTTCTGTAGGAGATGAATTACCAGCAGGTATTATCAAGTTGGCTAAAGTTTACATCGCTAAGAAACGTAAGTTAAAAGTAGGTGATAAAATGGCAGGACGACATGGTAACAAAGGTATTGTTGCACGTATCGTACGTCAAGAAGATATGCCTTTCTTAGAGGACGGAACACCAGTTGATATTGTATTAAATCCATTAGGTGTACCATCTCGTATGAATATTGGTCAGATTTATGAAACTGTATTAGGATGGGCTGGACAAGATCTAGGTCGTACGTATGCAACACCAATTTTTGATGGTGCAACAATAGATCAAATTAACGAATTAACTGATGAAGCTGGAATACCAAGATATGGTCATACATATCTTTATGATGGTGGAACAGGAGATCGTTTTGATCAGCCTGCAACTGTAGGAGTTATCTATATGCTTAAATTAGGGCATATGGTTGATGACAAGATGCACGCACGTTCTATAGGACCTTATTCTTTAATTACACAACAACCTTTAGGTGGTAAAGCACAATTTGGAGGTCAACGTTTTGGAGAGATGGAAGTATGGGCACTTGAGGCTTATGGAGCATCAAGTACACTAAGAGAAATCTTAACTGTTAAGTCTGATGATGTGGTTGGTAGAGCTAAAACTTACGAAGCAATCGTTAAGGGAGAGCCTATGCCAGAACCAGGATTACCAGAATCTTTCAACGTATTAATGCACGAATTGAAAGGGTTAGGATTAGACATAAGATTAGAAGAATAATAATTTTTACGGAAAGGACGTTGCATGCAACGTCCTAACCAATATCATAAAAAATTATGGCAAAAAAGCAAGATAAAAATACAGTACAGAGATTTAATAAAATCTCAATTGGTTTAGCGTCACCAGAATCTATTTTAGCAGAATCTAGAGGTGAAGTGTTAAAGCCAGAAACTATCAATTATCGTACACATAAACCAGAACGTGATGGTTTATTCTGCGAACGTATTTTTGGTCCTGTAAAGGATTATGAGTGTGCTTGTGGTAAATATAAACGTATTCGTTATAAAGGAATTGTTTGTGACCGTTGTGGTGTAGAAGTAACAGAAAAGAAAGTACGTCGTGACAGAGTAGGACACATTAATTTAGTTGTTCCTGTAGCGCATATTTGGTATTTCCGTTCTTTACCAAACAAAATAGGATATTTATTAGGGTTACCGTCTAAAAAATTAGATATGATTATTTACTACGAACGTTACGTAGTAATACAAGCAGGTAATGCTAAGAATGAAGAAGGAGAACCATTACAAAAATTAGACTTTTTAACTGAAGAAGAATATCTAACTATCATAGAAGCACTTCCTCAAGATAATCAATATTTAGACGATACAGACCCTAACAAGTTTATTGCTAAAATGGGAGCTGAATGTTTAATAGACCTTTTAGCACGTATTGATTTAGATCAATTATCATATGATTTACGTCACAAAGCAAATACAGAAACGTCTAAACAACGTAAAACAGAAGCTTTAAAGCGTCTTCAGGTTGTTGAAGCATTACGTGAATCTAATTTACTTAGAGAGAATCGTCCAGAATGGATGATAATGAAAGTAGTACCAATTATTCCGCCAGAATTAAGACCATTAGTACCTTTAGATGGTGGGCGTTTTGCAACTTCAGATTTAAATGATTTATACCGTCGTGTAATTATACGTAATAATCGTCTTAAGAGACTTGTAGAAATTAAAGCGCCAGAAGTTATTTTACGTAACGAAAAGCGTATGTTACAAGAATCTGTAGATTCATTATTTGATAACACACGTAAGTCATCTGCAGTAAAAACAGATTCTAACAGACCATTAAAATCATTATCAGATTCACTTAAAGGTAAGCAAGGACGTTTCCGTCAAAACTTACTCGGTAAGCGTGTAGATTATTCAGCACGTTCTGTTATTGTTGTTGGACCAGAACTTAAATTATTTGAGTGTGGTTTACCAAAAAATATGGCAGCAGAGCTTTACAAACCATTCGTAATTAGAAAATTAATTGAGCGTGGTATTGTAAAAACAGTTAAATCTGCTAAAAAAATTATAGATAAAAGAGAACCAGTTGTTTGGGATATTTTAGAGAATGTTTTAAAAGGACATCCAGTGCTTTTAAATCGTGCTCCTACTTTACACAGACTTGGTATTCAAGCTTTTCAACCTAAATTGATAGAAGGTAAAGCAATCCAACTACACCCATTAGCATGTGCTGCATTTAATGCAGATTTTGATGGTGACCAGATGGCAGTTCATTTACCTTTAGGGCCAGAAGCTATTTTAGAATGTCAATTATTAATGTTGGCTTCTCATAATATATTAAATCCAGCAAATGGAGCTCCTGTAACAGTACCTTCTCAAGATATGGTACTTGGTTTATACTATATGACCAAGCACAGATTGTCTACACCAGAAGTTAAAGTAAAAGGAGAAAATTTAACTTTTTACTCTGCTGAAGAAGTA
Organism: Olleya sp.; assembly: GCA_023300575.1. Taxonomy (GTDB): domain Bacteria; phylum Bacteroidota; class Bacteroidia; order Flavobacteriales; family Flavobacteriaceae; genus Olleya. The sequence goes on along the minus strand of JALZUT010000167.1, from coordinate 5,873 downwards.
AACATTGCTTATAACGAAAAGAGAGTAGAATTGAATGCAGGAATTAAAGTAAGAGCTAATGACTTTAATGAAGCAGGCGAATTAGTACCTCAAATAATAGAAACTACAGTTGGACGTGTATTATTTAACGAAAAAGTACCAGCTGCTGCAGGATATATAAATGAAGTATTAACTAAGAAATCTTTAAGAGATATTATTGGTGATATTTTAAAAGTAACAAGTGTACCAGAAACAGCAGCTTTCTTAGATGAAATTAAAACTTTAGGATACTATTTCGCCTTTAAAGGTGGATTATCGTTTAGTTTAGGAGATATTATTATCCCACCAGAAAAGCAATCTATGATTGATGCTGCCAACAAAAAAGTTGATGGTATTACTGGTAACTATAACATGGGATTAATTACTAATAACGAACGTTATAACCAAGTTATTGATATTTGGACTTCAACAAATGCAGAATTGACAGAATTGTCAATGAAACGTATTAGAGAAGATCAACAAGGATTTAACTCGGTATATATGATGCTTGATTCTGGAGCACGTGGATCTAAAGAACAGATTCGTCAGTTAACCGGAATGCGTGGATTAATGGCTAAGCCTAAAAAATCTACAGCAGGTGGAGGAGAAATTATTGAAAACCCGATTCTTTCTAACTTTAAAGAAGGGCTTTCAATTTTAGAATACTTTATCTCAACTCACGGTGCACGTAAAGGTCTTGCCGATACAGCACTTAAAACTGCTGATGCAGGTTACTTAACACGTCGTTTAGTAGATGTATCTCAAGATGTCATTGTAAACAGTGAAGATTGTGGAACTCTAAGAGGTGTAGAAGTAACACCACTTAAAAAGAATGATGAAGTTGTTGAAAAACTAGCAGATAGAATTGTTGGTAGAGTTTCATTAAACGATGTTTACAATCCATTAAATGAAGAACTTTTAGTAGAAGCCGGTCAATTAATTGATGAAGAAATTGCAAATGCAATTCAAAACACACCAATAGATGCAATAGATGTGCGTTCACCATTATCATGTGAAGCTAAAAAAGGTATCTGTGCACAATGTTACGGTCGTAACCTAGCTACCAATAAAATGGTGCAACGTGGTGAAGCTGTAGGTGTTGTTGCTGCGCAATCTATTGGAGAGCCTGGAACACAGTTAACACTTCGTACATTCCACGTAGGAGGTATTGCAGGTAACATTTCTGAGGTTAATAATCTAGCAGTTAAGTTTGATGGAGTTGCAGAAATTGAAGATCTTAAAACGGTTAAAGGTCAGGATAACGAAGGAAAAGCAATAGACATTGTTATTTCTCGTACGTCTGAACTTAAATTAGTAGATAAGAAAACAGGAATTACGTTAAGTACCAATAATATTCCTTACGGTTCTACTGTTTCTGTTAAGAATGGAGATACACTTAAAACAGGTGATGTTGTATGTTCTTGGGATCCTTATAATGGTGTGATTATTTCAGAATTTGCAGGAAAAGTAAGATATGAAAATATCGAACAAGGTGTTACTTATCAAGTTGAAATTGATGAACAAACTGGTTTCCAAGAAAAAGTAATTTCTGAATCAAGAAATAAAAAATTAATACCAACACTTATTGTAGAAGACGGTAAAGGCGAAGCAATTCGTTCTTACAACTTACCAGTAGGTGCACATATTATGATAGACGATGGAGATAAAATTAAGGTTGGTAAAATCTTAGTTAAAATTCCTCGAAAATCTGCTAAAGCTGGTGATATTACAGGAGGTTTACCACGTGTAACAGAATTATTTGAAGCACGTAACCCTTCTAATCCAGCAGTAGTTAGTGCTATTGATGGAGTAGTATCTTTCGGAAAAATTAAGAGAGGTAATCGTGAGATTATAGTAGAGTCTAAATTAGGAGACATTAGAAAGTATTTAGTAAAATTATCTAATCAAATTTTAGTTCAAGAAAATGACTTTATTAAAGCAGGAATGCCTTTATCTGATGGATCTGTAACACCTAATGATATTTTAAATATCAAAGGACCATCTGCTGTACAGCAATATTTAGTAAACGAAGTACAAGAAGTATATCGTCTACAAGGTGTAAAAATTAATGATAAACACTTCGAGGTTGTTGTAAGACAAATGATGCGTAAAGTAAGAATCATTGATTCTGGAGACACATTATTCCTAGAAGATCAATTAGCACATAAATCTGATTTTATTGAAGAAAACGATGCTATCTTCGGAATGAAAGTTGTTGAAGATGCAGGAGATTCTACCAACTTAAAAGAAGGACAGATTATATCTGCTTTCCAATTAAGAGATGAGAATTCTATCTTACGTCGTGAAGATAAAAAATTAGTAACAGCAAGAGACGCTCAGCCAGCAACAGCTACGCCAATCTTACAAGGTATTACTCGAGCATCACTACAAACTAAGTCGTTTATCTCAGCAGCATCATTCCAAGAAACTACTAAGGTTCTTAATGAAGCAGCTGTAGCAGGTAAAGTGGATACTTTAGAAGGTCTTAAAGAAAATGTAATTGTAGGACATCGTATTCCAGCAGGAACAGGAATGCGTGCTTATGAAAACATAATTGTAGGATCTAAAGAAGAGTTTGATCAAATGATGAAAGCTAAAGAAGAGGTAAATTATAATTAATAATTGTCATTCTTGCGCAGGCAGGAATCTCTTTATATAATTCTAAAAAGTCCTGTTTATTTAAACAGGACTTTTTATTTTAGCACATAACAATAATGAGGCTTTCTATTTTTTAGGAAGCATAAACAAATAAATATGGCAGATAATAAAGAAAACAAACCAAAAAAAGGACAAATTAATATTGAATTAGATGAAAAAGTAGCCGAAGGAACTTATTCTAACTTAGCTATAATTAACCATTCTGTTTCAGAATTTGTAGTAGATTTTGTAAGCATAATGCCAGGCACTCCTAAAAGTAAAGTTAAGTCTAGAATTATATTAACACCACAACATGCAAAACGTTTATTAAAAGCATTAGGTGAAAATATTATACGATTTGAAAAAGCTCATGGCGAAATTAAAGATTATGAGCAACCTCCAATTCCATTAAATTTTGGACCTACAGGTCAGGCTTAATAATATTTCAACAAAGTACTTTGTTAAAATAAATTTAGGATTTGCTCAAAATATTTTTTTTGAGCAACCTCCAATCCCATTAAATTTTGAAAAAACATATTAGATTTAATTAAATAAAAAATCCCATAATTTTAAATTATGGGATTTTTTTATCATTTCAAGTCTTTTTTTTGAATTACAAAAAAATGAGTCTAAAAATATTTTATCAATCAAAACCTATAACTATAGTTTTTTTCTATTTAATAATTATAAAATATAATAAATGTCTATTGTTAGTAAAATATCGATCACATAAACCGTATTTTTATTTGTTTTTAAGTTTTTTTTATAGATAGTAAGAGTTAGTTATTTTAAACCTCTTAAAACAGCTTAAAATAAGTTTATTCTTATTTGAATTCAGAAATATAATGAAATTTTATATTCGGGTATTTTTGTTGCGTCATTTGTAACGAAAAAGCAGAATCTGCCAAAAACACCAATTGTTCTTGTTTATCTTTTGCTAAAAAGCGTTGTTTGACACGTTTAAACTCTTTAAACTCTTCACTTTTTTCCTCTTCAGGTTCTACCCAGCACGCTTTGTGTACATTAATATTTTCATAAGTACATTTTGCACCATATTCATGCTCTAGTCTATATTGTATTACTTCATATTGTAAAGCACCTACTGTACCAATTATTTTTCTTCCGTTTAGTTCTAAAGTAAATAATTGAGCAACACCTTCATCCATTAATTGATCAATACCTTTATATAATTGTTTAGATTTTAAAGGATCTGCGTTATTAATATATCTAAAATGTTCTGGAGAAAAACTTGGTACACCTTTATAGTTAAGTGCTTCTCCTTCAGTTAAGGTATCTCCAATTTTAAAACTTCCTGTATCTTGTAAGCCAACTATATCACCAGGATATGAGATGTCTACAATTTCTTTTTTCTCAGCAAAAAATGCATTTGGACTAGAAAATTTCACCTTTTTATTATGTCTTACATGTAAATAAGGTGTGTTTCTTTTAAATTCACCAGAGACTATTTTAACAAATGCTAATCGGTTTCTATGGTTAGGATCCATATTTGCATGAATTTTGAAAACAAAACCGGTAAACTTATCCTCATCAGGTTTAACTAATCTTTCTTCACTTTCTTTAGCTCTAGGTTTTGGTGCTATTTCTACAAAACAATCTAATAACTCGCGCACACCAAAACTATTTAAAGCTGAACCAAAAAATACAGGCTGTAACGTACCATCTAAATAATCTTGATTATTAAATTTAGGATATATACCTTCTACTAATTCTATCTCTTCTCTTAATGTATCTGCTCCTTTGTCACCTATTAGTGTATTAAGTTGGTCAGAATTTAAATCTGAAATTTCTATAGTTTCTTCAATGTTTTTTCTGTTATCTCCACTAAATAAATTTATATTTTTCTCCCAAATATTATATATACCTTTAAAGTCATAACCCATGCCAATTGGGAAACTTAGTGGTGTTACTCTTAATCCTAATTTCTGTTCAATTTCATCAAGTAACTCAAATGCATCTTTACCTTCACGATCCATTTTATTAATAAATACAATCATAGGTATGTTTCGCATTCGGCAAACTTCAACAAGCTTTTCAGTTTGTTCTTCAACACCTTTAGCAACATCAATGACTACTATTACACTGTCTACAGCGGTTAAAGTTCTAAAAGTGTCTTCAGCAAAATCTTTGTGACCAGGCGTATCTAATATGTTTATTTTGATACCGTTATATTCAAAAGCTAAAACAGATGTAGCGACAGATATCCCACGCTGTCTTTCAATTTCCATAAAGTCACTAGTAGCACCTTTTTTTATTTTATTACTTTTTACAGCACCTGCTTCTTTTATAGCACCTCCAAAAAGTAATAATTTTTCTGTAAGTGTTGTTTTTCCTGCATCTGGATGAGAAATAATTCCAAAAATTCTTCTTCTTTTTATTTCATCTTTAAACTTCATGAATTATCAATTTTGGCAAATATAACGTATCAATTTGTATGGCAAAAATCATATACCTCATAATAGCTGTAATTACTTAATTACTGTTTTTAAATAGTTGTTAATAAGATCATTTTTAATGCATTAAATAGTTTTCTATTAGTTTACCTTTAAAAAATTAACATAACTTAAAAAAAACAGCAATATTTATTACTAATCTAATTTGATTTATTACTCTTAAACTGGTATTTATGAATTTTATCAGATAAAAATTACTCCATTCTAATTAATGCTTAAAAACAGTTAAATTTTTAACAAAAATTTCATTCTGTACATTTAAGCTAATTTTTTAACATATTAACGGTTTTGTTAAGTCTCTTTAGTTTCTAATTTATTCTTTTGCTTTTAGTTACTACCCTTTAAGTTATATTCGTACAATATAAACTGTGGTAAAAACCGTAATCTATCCTATATAACTTTAAACTATTAATAGGTTATGGTTTTTAAAAGCATTATTAATTTGAATGGTAAGGATACCAATTGGTACCAAAATTTAAACTAAATAATTATAATAGCATTAGGATTCATGACACAAAATATTTTTTTTTGACTCATAATCCTCTTATAAATAAAATAAATTTTAATTCAATTTTACTCATATTTATTATGAAAAACATTACCAAATTCTCGACAAAAAAGACAACTTTTTTTCTTTTTTTATTATTCTCCCTCTCTCAAGTAGCGCATTCGCAATGTATTGGTCCAGCAAATGACTGTGACAATGATGGTGTTACAAATGTAGATGATTTAGATGATGATAATGAT
>JALZUT010000166.1 GCA_023300575.1 Olleya sp. | reverse complement strand
CAGTTTACACCAGGACCTGTATTATCTACTTCTACTTTTATTGGATATCAATTGTCTGGATTTCCAGGCGCTTTAGCTGCAACAACAGGTATATTTTTGCCTTCTTTTTTGTTTGTCTTAATATTGAATCCGTTTATTACTAAAATGCGAAATTCTAAAATACTACGTTACTTTTTAGACTCTGTAAATGTAGCAGCAGTAGCAGTTATGTTAGCTGTATTAATTGTGATGGCTAAAGAGACCTTATTAGATTGGAAAGCGATTATTATTGCTCTGGGTTCTGTTTTGTTGGTATTTAGAACTAAGATAAGCCCGATTTGGATTATTATAATCGGTTCTGTAATTGGTTATATTCTTACCATATTTATGTAAAATAAAAGAGCCATCATTAAAAATGATGGCTCTTTTTATATAAACTTAAGCTTTACGATTATTCGTCAACTTCTGTAATAGTTGCAGGCTCTACATCACTATCAAAAGAGCTATAATATTCTTCTAATAAGTTCATTGTTGCAGTTAATAAATCTTTAGTTTCTAATAATAAGCTAAAGTATAAAGTAGTGTTTTTAGGACTAGACTCTTCAGTTCTTGTACGCGCTACTTGTTTAACAATTTTTGAAGTTACTAAATCAAACATTTCTTTTTTGCGACTTAAAATATCTCCAATTTGTTCGAAAGAGCGTGAATCAAACGCATCTTTTGTGTCATTAAATAATGCTTCTAAAGCATCATCAATTTCTTTAAGCTCTTTAATTTGACTAAATTTAAGGCTCTTATGATTATTATTAATATGCTTATGACTCACTTTAGAAATGTATTCTAAAGACTGTGTCATATCTTGTAAATAGCCTAGGATATTTATATAGAAATTACTCGCTCTTAAACTTGTTTCATCAAGATTTTTAATAAAATAAAAGATGTTATCTCTAAGACTATCAACTTCTGAAGATAATTTAGCTACTTGTTTTTTATTCTTTTTAAGTAATGATAAATCTTGTTTTGCTAAACCTTTTACCGCATTTGTGTAAATTGTGTTACCACGTTTTACAACATTAGAAATGTTACTTGCACTTTCATGAATAACACCTTGTACAGATCTACTTCCGGTCTCTGTTAAACTGTCTTCATCTGCTGTTTTTGAAGATTTGGTTTTATGTGATCTATAATTTCTATATAATAAATAAGCAGTAATCAATAGCAAGATTGGTATCATTACTTCTTTATTCATATTAATCAAGAAGACAACTGTTCCTGCAGCTATAAAAGCACCAATTGCAGTTCCAAACCAACCACCAATAACATTAAGTACACCAGCAACTCTATACACAGCACTTTCTGCTCCCCAAGCACGATCTGCTAATGATGTCCCCATTGCAACCATAAACGTTACATAGGTTGTAGATAACGGTAGTTTCATAGACGTTGCAATAGCTATTAATACTCCTGCAACCATTAAATTTACAGATGCTCTAATCATATCAAATGCAGGCGCATCAATACTTTGATCCTTATTTAGTAAAACTTCAGGTTTATAGAAACTGTCTCCTATTTTTTTCTGAAGTGATTGAGGTACAATTGCGCCTAAATATTTAGATAATGTTGAAGACCCTTTTACAACTGCTCTAGATAATGCATTAGGTTGAAATTTTTCATGTGTAGCACCTTGTCTAGATAAGCTTAATTCTGTTTCTGCTACAGTTTTTGCTTTTTTAGAAAACCATAACGTTAATACCATTATTGTACCTGCTATAAAAAGTAATAACGGTTCTGCAGGCACTTTTTTCTCTAAGACAGCCATAGACATAGAGCTATCCATACCTCCTGCTATCCATGCTTCATATGAGTGATAAGCAGCCATAGGTACTCCTATAAAGTTTACTAAGTCATTACCAGAAAAAGCTAATGCTAAACCAAATGTACCAATTGCAATAACAATTAAAAGTGATGTTTTTTTAGCTAGTTTTTCAAAAATAAAAGATACCAATGTCCAAAATCCAAATCCACCAATAATGATAAAGATTTCATTACCTTCTAATATTCCTTTTAATTCTTTATAATAAGGTGTGCCTTTTAGTCCTTTTAAGAAAATAAAGTAGGTAATAGCTGTTAATGCTGCACCAGAAAATATGATTCCGAAATTCTTTATTTTGTTTTCGTAGTTAAAAGTGAAAATCAGTCTAGATACCCATTGTACTATTGCTCCTACTGTAAAGGCTATAAAAACGGAGAGCAAAATTCCGCCAATAATGGTTAATGCTTTATCTTTATTTATATAGGTGGTCAAATCGGCAAAAGTTTGTGCGTCATTAGTACTTATTTTAATTAAAGCCATTACAACTGCTGCGCCTAATAAATTGAATACTATAGATACGGTTGTAGAGGTTGGTAGACCAAGTGTGTTAAAGAAATCAAGTAATAAAATATCTGTAATCATTACAGCCATGAAGATTAGCATAATTTCGCCAAATTCAAACTGAGCTGGTACAAAAATACCTTTACGTGCAACTTCCATCATTCCGCTAGAAAACACAGCTCCAATAAAAATACCTAAACTAGCTACAATCATTATTGTACGCATTGATAGTACTTTTGAGCCTATCGCAGAGTTTAAGAAGTTAATTGCATCATTACTAACTCCAACAATAATGTCAAATACTGCTAATACAGTAATGGCAATCAACATAAATAAATAAATATTATCCATAATTTTAAATTAAGTTTACAAATATCTTAAGTGTTTTTGATTACAATGTTATCTTAATGTTATACTATTAGAAATGAATATCAAATCCAACTCTAAACGTAATATTATCTTCATTACCATTTACAGTTGTATAGCTTAAATCACTTTGTACTTTTAGTTTGTGTCCAACAACGTATTTATTAAACCCTACAGTGTATTGTTTTGTTGGATCGCTTCCGGTAACTGCTTCGAATTCTAAAGTTGTAAAACGACCAGCAATCTCGTAATTGTTTTTAAGCATATAACCAGCTTGTAAATTTATAGCATTACCAGTTAAAACTATATCTCCAGTTGGTGTTACACCATCTGCTTCAGTTGCAATTTCATCATCAGCTGTACGTTTAGCATATTCTCCCATAAAAGAAAAACCTTTGTATTTAAACATCGCATCTGCAAAAATAGTAGTTTGATCTGTTTCATAGATAGATCCGTCTGTTCTAATCAAATAATCACCAGCAAAACCTCTTTCTCTAACAGCATCTTGGTTATAGTTGTAAGTAAAGCCAACCATTAGTTTAGGTGTTTCTTCTCTTTTTATAGCTGCTTGTACATAATCTCCTTTAGATTGAAATTTACCAAAAGGTAAAAATTCTACACGAGCAGTATATTGTAAACCCCCTTCGTTTCCTTCAGTAACATTACGTCCTTCACCTTGAGAAATCGCTAATTTTTCACGCATTAAAAAACCACCACCTAAATCTGATTTATGACGTAGTTGTAGACCTAAATCACGATCTATATTAAAACGACTGTTTAATAAAGAACGATCTATTAATTGAAGATTAGCAGAAGATACAACACGCTCTACGTTACCAGGAAGTTTAGTCTGTCCTGCCCAAAGCTCCCAATTATCAGCAAATTGCCACATGATAACTGCATCAAGTATAATACGAGGTGTATTACGGTTAAAATCGTTAGCACCAGAGATGTCTCTGTTAGATAAACCTAATTCTAGTTTGTATTTTAATTTTGGACTGTATGCAAAACCATCAAATTTTAAACGTGCACGTCGTACGATAAAATTATGATCTGGACTACCATATTGGCTGCCATCATGATCCCAAGACGACATTGATCGTACTTGGAAACGTGGTGCAAATTTTACGCTAAAAGAACTGTCTTTAGCTGTAAAGTTAATTAATCCTTTTCCGAAAGAAGTATCGCTAATTTCTTGAGCATTAGCAAATACTGATAAACACGCTATAAGTGCGATAGTTAATTTAGTTTTCATTATAATTATAAGTTTTTGTCGTTACAAATAACCAACTCTAATGTTAACTTAATGTTTCTTAATGATTAATTTTGAGTGATTTTTAAAGTAAAAAAGACTGCTTTGGCCTAAAGCAGTCTCATTAGAAATCATAATAATGTAGTCGACAAAAACTAATAGATTATATGAAAAACTAATTGTTTTGTCTATAGACATTACAAATAAAGTATAACAAAGTAATCTAAATGTAATGCTAGTATTATCTATTTATTAATAATTGGCCTTAAATAAAACTTGTAAATAATTGATTTTTAGTTGTTTTGATTTTTATGTTAATTTAATGTTATGTAAATGTTGCATAAACGTTATGTAATATCTATATTTGAGTTATAATGTTAAAACCCATAATTATGAAGAAATCAATTTTATTTTCAATTGCCTTTTTATTTACTGTGGTTTCTTTTGCACAGCAAGAGAGAGAATTAAAACTTAACAAAAACACTAATTTAATTGATGTTGTTTATTATCATGACAATGGAGCTGTAAGCCAAACGGGAGCTTATACTACAGATGGTAAATTACAAGGTGAATGGTTAAGCTTTAACACAGAAGGTAAGAAACAAGTTTCAGCAAATTATGATAATGGTAACAAAGTCGGCAAGTGGTTTTATTGGAATAAAACGACTCTTAAAGAAGTAGATTATACTAACAACACAATTGCTAATGTTAGCGAATGGGAAATCAAATCTCCTGTTGCAACAAGTAACTAAGTTGTTAATTAAATAAAAAAAGCCTTGCAATTGCAAGGCTTTTTTTATAAAAAACAGTTTAAAATTAGTTGATTGTCCAACCTGCTCCCCAAGTTGTATAATCTGTTCCAGTTGCATTACCTTGACCTGTATAAAAATCTGCGTCAGTAAAGTTTACTGTTGTATCATTTTTTAGGTTTAAAGTAACATCAATAAAATTAACACCTGTTACTTGTAAATCGTCACTTACTACTCCATTTCCAGTAGCTACATCATCTAAATCAAATCCTTCAAGATAACCTGTAATAACTATGTTGTTAAACACACCTTGTGAACCAGCTCTTAATCTTACAGCTTCTGAATGTCCTAAAGCAGTACCTTCACCTTCTATAGTTACATTGTTTAAAGTTGGTTTAGAAAACAGACCTGTAGCATTACTAAAATCTGTATTAAATCCATCTGCTTCAATTGCTTTGTCATCTGTAATTCTGTTTGAAATGAAAACATCAGTTAATGTTCCAGAAAAACCTTCTGTCCAATCTACAGAATCATCTTCAGCATTAATAACAGAAATGAAGCTAGCATTAACTGTACCTCCAAAAAACTCGATACCATCATCTTTACCTGCAAATGCCTGTATGTAATTAACCATTGTTCCATTACCTACACCATAAAAAGAAAACCCGTTATTTTCTGATTGTCCATCTGCTGCACCTCCAGAATATTCTACACGTATATAGCTTAAAGATCCAGAGTCATCATCTGCTACATTTCCACCGTAAGGTAAACTAGCAATTTCAGAAGTTGCTGTTGCGGTTCCTGTAACAGAATTTATAGGTGCTTTACCTAATAGAATTAATCCTCCCCAATCTCCAGCTTGTGGGTTTGAAGCGTCTGATGTAAAGACTATTGGGCAATCTGCAGTACCATTTGCAACTATTTTAGCGCCTTGAGATATTGCTACATATACATTAGAACCTGATGCTAATGCTTCTATAGTCATACAAGCAGGAATAGTTAATGTAGTACCACTAGCCATAATTAATGAGCCATTAATTTTGTAAGTATTGTTAGCGTCAAGTGTTAAGTCTTCAGTGTAAGTACCAGATAAGAAAATTGTTTGTGGATCTGTTTCGCTTCCACCACCATTATTGTTGTTTGTTGTCGAGTTTATTACAATATCAGAAGTATCATCTGTCGTACAAGAAAATACTGAAGCTAATAGAGTTAGACCTAAGATTAATTGTTTTTTCATTGTGTTTAATTTTTTTTATTTTATTTAGTTGTTGTTAAAATTTATATTTTAGTTGTAAGTTTATGTTTGCTCCACGTTTATAATCTGTTACACCTTTACCATTAGCAGAGGTTACAAATACATCACCAACAACTGCATCTTCTCTTACATATTGGATTGTTGGATTAAGTATGTTTTTTGCACTAAGATTGATTTCAAAACCTTTTTTAAAGGTGTTTTTCCATATAAAATCTAATGTTGGAACACTTTTTTCTACAATGTTCCCTAAGTCTCCTGATCCTAAAGCATCTATTCTGTCTGAGAAATAAGAGAATACTAAGTTGGCAACTGGTTTGTAGTTTTCAAAAATAGGCGAGTAGCTTACGTCTGCATTTAATAAGAATGGTGAAGCACCTTGTAACTCATCTTCAGATTTATTAAAAGCCAAATCAAAAGTACCATCTATTGTTGGGTATAAGTCTTGTTTAGTTCTCATGTATGTCGCATTGATACCAAAGGATAAATTAGTGTTATCATCTTCGTCAACAAGTACATTTTTTCTTAATTCTAATTCAATACCATATGCAGTAGCCTGATCACCCGTTCTAACATAACGTTGTGTTCCTGTTGCATCTCCTACAACAACTAAGTTAATAGGGTCATCAATTTGCTTACCAAAAGCACCAATAGAAAAGATTTCACTTTTACCAAAAAACCATTCGTATTTTAAATCTGCATTTAATATTTTAGAAAACCCTAGTGCATCTGGATTACCTCCAATTCTAGTTGATACATCCTCGTAAACAAAAGGAGCAACCTCTTTAAATTCTGGAACAGAAACGGTTTGACTTGCAGAAAAGCGTAAGTTTTGATCTTCGTTTAATACATATTTTATGTTTAAAGTTGGTAAGACGAAGGTTTCTTTGAAAGCACGTTCGCTATTACCTTGGTTTCCTAGGTTAATAACATCGTATTTAATAGATTGATCAAAAGATTCTAATCTAACACCAGGTACAAAGAGCCATTTGTCACCAGCTTTTATTTCAGCATCCACATATCCTGCAGCGATACTTAATCTACCAGAGTAAGTGTTTTCTGGTAATCCAGGAAGGTTAGTGTTACCTAAAGTTTGATTAGGATCTGCTGCATCTAAAGGTAAACCATTAATAACTGTGATGTCGTAACCTGTATTATTGTTGTCTAAACTAATATTTGATAAATTAAAAAAGCTATTAAAGTTGTTAACTTCTGTAACAGCAAAACCATTCTCTTGGATGTCATAGCCGTATCTAATGTTATCAAATTCTCTTGTTTTGTGTCTTCCGTTATAACCAAAGTTTAATTTGATTTTTTCGTTTACTTCGTAAGCTAAATTTAGTCTACCATTATACTCATCATCTTCAATGTTTTGAAAATAACGTTGGTTATCAAAATCTACATTGCTGTAAAAACTTGGATTTGTAGAACTGTCATTATCAAAAGCGTATTGATAATTTTCTAAACTAATACGTTTTCTGTCAGGTTGATTAGAAAATACTTTATTGTATCCAAATCCCCAATCTAACTCATAGTTTCCAGATTTATGATTACCTAACAATTGATTAACAAACATTCTAGTTTGATCAAATTGTACATTCATTTGATAAAATCCTTCATCTGTATTTAAAATAGCATCTCTATTTTTTCCTTTTCCGTCGATACCAAAATAACCAACTTCGTCTGAAGAACTATTAATAAAAACAGAATTAAATTTTATAGTATTGCCACTATCTATCTTATAGTTTAAGTTAGCCATTGCAGTTGTGGTTGTGCTATATTCAAATTCTTCTGCTGCATCAAAACGTTTCTTTTCTACAGTAGAAAAATCTACCGCTTTACCAAATCTATATTGGTAATCGTTTTTAAAAGAAGCAGTAGCAAATACGCTTAATCTAGAGGTGTCACTTAAATTAAAAGTATTTCCAATAGTAGCGCCATATAATATGTTTACAGGAGAGCTTATGTTTTCTGGATCGACTCCATGAGATAAAATAACAGCAAAAGGATCATGAGCATACCTTCCATAATATCCAAAATACCCAGTACCTTCACTTCTTACAAAGTTTTTGTCTACTGCGTTTGTGTTAAATCCTGATCCTGTATAGACGTCATAGAAGAAACCACCTTTATGTTCTTTAGAAGTGATATCTATATTACCAGCCGAGAAATCGCCATAAAATTTTGATGAGTAGGCTTTACTAATAGATACGTTTTGTATAACGTCCGAAGAAAATAAATTTAAATCTATGTTTTTCTTGTTAACATCGTTAGAGGGTAGTGATAACCCATTCATTGTAGAGTTTAAATATCTGTCACCTAATCCACGTACATAAACATTGGTAGAACCTTCTTGTTTGGAGACTCCCGAAATTTTTGCTACAGCACCAGCAGCATCACCAACTCCTTTTCTAGAAAGTTCATCTGCACCAATAATTTGTTTAATTACTACAGCTTTTTTCTGTTCTAAAAGTAACGCTTTTTCGCTTTCTCTTTTAGTAGATACTGTTTCTAGAATAACTTCATCTAAAGCAGCAGCACTTGCTACCATAATAACATCTAATGTAGATGTTTGTCCAGATACAACAGTAGTTGCAAGATTTTGTGTTTGATAGCCTACAAAACTAAATTCTATAGTGTAGTCTCCAGCATCTAAATCTTCTAAGGTGTAGATTCCGTTTTCATCAGAAGTAGTACCAGTTGTTGTACCTTGTATTAAAATGTTAGCAAATGGAAGTGGCTCGTTATTAAATTCTTTATCTGTTAAATTTCCAGATATAGAACCAGTTTGCGATAAACTAAATAAGCTAAAAAGCGAAATTATTATAAAAGTAATTTTTTTCATTTTATTTATTAAATTCTTGATGCAAAGAAATACTCAAATTGTAAAGTCAAGGTTAACTAGCTGTTACTAGTTAATGATTAAAAAGTTAGTTTAATGTTAAGAGGTTTGTGTTTTGTTTACTTAAACCAAACATTAAGTTAACATTAGAAATTTCTGTTCTTTATTAATCAAATACTTATATTGCATCTCATTAAATTTTTATTATGAATTGGGAACAACTACTGTCTTTAAAACGCTTTGGCGACACTAATAAAAGATTAAGACAAGAAGAAGATGAAACCCGTTTGGGTTTTGAAGTAGATTATGATCGTGTTATTTTTTCTTCAGAATTTAGAAGTCTTCAAGACAAAACTCAAGTAATACCATTGTCTCAAACAGATTTTGTACATACGAGATTAACACATAGTTTAGAGGTTAGTGTTGTAGGACGAAGCTTAGGTAGAAAAGTAGGTTTAAAAATCTTAGAAAAGCATCCGCATTTAAAAAGGGTACATGGCTATTTGCCAAACGATTTTGGTGCAATAGTAGCATCTGCAGCGTTAGCACATGATATAGGTAATCCTCCTTTTGGTCATTCTGGTGAAAAAGCAATAGGCGAGTTTTTTATATCAAGAGAAGGAAATCAATACAAAGCTAATTTATCAGAAAAAGAATACCAAGATTTGTGTGATTTTGAAGGTAATGCCAACGGATTTAAGATTGTTACACAAAGTCGATCTGGACGTGAAGGAGGATTAAGATTGAGTTATGCTACTCTTGGTGCTTTTACAAAATACCCGAAAGAATCCTTGCCTAAAAAACCAACTAATCATATTGCAGATAAAAAATATGGTTTTTTTCAAAGCGAAAAAGAAGCATTTCAAGACGTTGCAGAAGAGTTAGGTTTATATAAAAGAGGTACAGGAGATAGTTTAAGTTATGCACGTCATCCATTAGCTTTTTTAGTAGAAGCTGCAGATGATATATGTTACACCATTATAGATTTTGAAGACGGTATTAATTTAGGGTTAATCGAAGAAGAATATGCTTTAGAATATCTAATCAAATTAGTTAAAGATAAAATCAACACAAAAAAATATAACCGTTTAACAAACAAAAAAGATCGTGTTAGTTATCTGCGAGCACTAGCAATTGGTGCTTTAATTGATGAAGTTGTAGAACTTTTTATGAATAATGAAGAGGCTATTTTGAATGGTAATTTTAATGTTAGTTTATTGGACAAAAGTAAGTATGAAGCACAGATAAATGACATAATTAAGCTAAGTATTGAAAAAGTCTATCAATCTAAAGAAGTTATAGATAAAGAAGTTGCAGGATACGAGGTTTTAAATACACTATTAAATACATATACCACAGCAGTTAATAGATGTTATTCTGGAAGTGCTTCAAATTATGATAAATTAATTTTGAAAGGTTTACCAGTTACATTAGACTTAAATAATGACAGTTTGTATAATAGGTTACTTAATGTATGTCATTATGTATCCCTGCTTTCAGACAGTCAGGCTATTATTCAGTATAAAAAAATAAAAGGGTTTAGTTTTTAGTTGTTTAAATGTCTATTTAACATTTAAACAATATAAATTAAAAGAGAAAAGAAGTATTTTAGAGACTTAAAAAAAATTAAATGAAAAAGAAACTAGTGTTACTCACCTTGTGTGTGTTGGTTTTTGTTGCTTTATTTACAATTAATTCTGAAGACAAAAAAGGAATTGTTGTTAATCAAGATGCAAAAGAAATCCATAAAAAAAATCTAGAGAATAGTCCATTTAAAGAGACTATGCAATTAAGTAAGTCCGAAAGAAAGGCAGAAGGGTTACCTCCAAATAAGTTCTATGAGCAAGAGTGGGAGTTGACAATGAATCCAGCTTTAGGTAGGCCAACTTTTGAAAATCTAAAGCAAATTAGAGCGGATCAAGAAGAAAAAAGACAATCTTTTTTAGCCTCGAGAGTGCCTGGTGAAGTTGATAATGATTGGATAGAAAGAGGACCAAATAATGTAGGAGGAAGAACAAGAGCTATGATGTTTGACCCAAATGACAGCTCTAACGAGACTGTTTTTGCAGGAGGAGTTAGTGGTGCATTATGGAAAAACACAAATATTTCTAATCCAAACTCTAGTTGGACTAGAGTAGATATACCAGAAAATTTAGCTGTAAGTTGTATTACTTACGACCCAAACAATACTAATATTTTTTATGTAGGAACAGGAGAGTCTTACGTTAATGGAGATGTAAATGGAGATGGAGTATGGAAATCTGATGATGCAGGAACATCTTGGGCTAAAGTTTTTGGAGGTATTACAGGACCGTCAACTGTTGAAACTATAATCAATACTATAACAGTTAATAGCCCATCTAATATAGCTGGAGATTATATATCTAATCCAACAAGTTTATTTGGTTCAGAGATTATAAGTGTAATTTCAGGAGATTTTATTTTAGCTAATGGAACAGTCCCTTTTACTGGTACAAACGGAACGGTTTCAACAGAGCCAACAGAAGGATGTGGTCCCTCTACGGTAGATATGACTAATAAGATAGCATTAATAAGAAGAGGTGCTTGTTCTTTTATAGAAAAAGTTAAAGCAGCACAAGATGCTGGGGCTATAGGTGCAATTGTAATGAATAACGTAGATGGGGCTCTAATAACAATGTCTGGCGATGATGACACTATTACAATACCAGCTGTAATGATATCAAAAGCAGATGGAGATTTAATTGAAGCATCACTTTTGGCAGGAACAGTTTCAGGTTCGTTGAATCCTCAAATAGGAGAGTTAAATGGGGTTTTAGTACCTGGGATACAGTTTGTAAACGATATTAAAGTGAGAGATAATGGTGGGTTTTCTGAAGTCTATGTAGCAGCTGGTGATAGTTTTTATGGAACAGCAAACACAGCAACATTTTTAACAGGCACAGAATTTGGATTATATAAATCTACAGACAATGGAGTTATTTGGAATGAAGTTACATTACCATTAACAGATAACAACACTAAGCATTGTCCAAATGATATAGAAATTGGTGCAGATAACAATGTTTGGATTTCTACTATAAATAGTGTGTCTTTCGGTGATGGAGGAGGTAAAATATTTAGATCTTCTAACGGTACTAATTTTAACCTATTAAGAACTGTACCAGGTGCTGATAGAACACAAATAGCAGTGTCTTCTTCAAATCCTGAAAAAGTATTTGTACTTGCTGAAGGCACAGTAGCACCTATTGTTATGGAAAAAACCGAAAACGGGTTTGCGGGTGATACAGCAATATCAATAAGTTTGCCAAACGATGCTGATACAGGAATCCCAGATAACGATTTTACAAGAGGACAAGCCTTTTATGATTTAATGTTGGAGGTAGATCCAAATAATGATGAAGTTGTTTATGCAGGAGGGATAGACATATTTGACTCTTCAAATGGAGGGACTTCATGGAACCAAATATCAAAATGGTCAAATAATAATAATTTAGCCGCATTAAATATACCGCTAGTCCATGCGGATCAACATGCATTAACATTTGCACCAGGG
>JALZUT010000165.1 GCA_023300575.1 Olleya sp. | reverse complement strand
CTTTTAGCCATAGCAGGCTTTTTAGTTTACTGGTTTGTTTGGCGTAAAAAGCCATTAACAGAAGAAGAGCAAATAGCAATGCTTCCTCCATATGATAGAGCAAAATTAGCACTTAAAAAATTAGATGATAGTGCCTATTTAGAAAAGTCTGAATACAAATCGTATTATTCAGAATTGACTTTAGCAATTCGTAAATATTTAGACGAAAAAGTTTACAGTCAAGCATTAGAAAGCACCACAGATCAATTAATTGACAGACTAAATATATTGACCGATGGTAATCAAATAGATCTATCTAAAGAAGACATTAAAAAATTAGAGTCGGTTCTTAAACGTGCCGATTTAGTGAAATTTGCAAAATCTGCTCCAGATATAGAATTGGCTAAGCTAGACAGAACGGTTATTGACCAAGAACTTGATATAGTAAAAGAAGCGTTACCAGAACCTTCAGAAGAAGATTTACGTAAAAACCAAGAGTATTTAGAGTACCGCTCTAAAAAAGAAAAACGAGAAAAAATCTGGATTACAGCAGCAGTTGCAGTCTTTATGTTAGGGTTAACTTTTGGGCTATTTAGTTATAAATATGGTGTTAATTATGTAATAGATTCTATTACAGGAAAAGACACAGTCGCTTTATTAAAAGGTAATTGGGTAAATAGTGATTATGGCTTTCCGCCAATTAGTATTTCTACTCCAGAAGTATTGAAGCGCGATAATCCACCACTTCCAGATGATATAACCGAAAAAGTAAAAATATCTGCTTTTACCTATGAGTTGGATCAACAGTTTTCAATTGTTATAAGAACAGTACAATTACCGATACCAGCTCAAGGACAAGAAGCGCCAAAAGCAGAAGATTATATCTTAAAAGCTGTTGAGGATAATTTGAAGTCATTAGAAGCACAAGGTGCAACTAATATAATTTCTAATAAAGATAAATTTACAACTCCTAATGGAGCAGAAGGTCTTAAAACATCAGGAACTTTAAACATGTCAGTTGATAAAGGTTTTGTTGCTAATCAATTTGTATTATTAAGTTTTGCAAACGAAAGCGTAATACAGCAAATAGTAATTAATTATTTAAAAGACGATGTGTATTTAGATCAAGTGGTCGAACGCATATTAGCTTCAGTAGAACTTAACCCAAAAACAGAATAATGTTAGACGGAATTTCATTTGAAAATAAAGTTTTTTTCTGGTTGCTTTTGTTAGTACCACTAGCTATAGTTTGGTATGTGCTAAAGCATAAAAAACAAACTGCCGAGCTTAGTATTTCAAGCCTAAAAGGGTTTAAAATCACAAATTCCTGGTTGCCAAAATTTAAGCATTTATTATTCGCTTTACGTTTACTGGCTCTAGGCTTTTTAATCACTGCTTTAGCAAGACCGCGCACATCAGAAACGTCCACAAAAACCAAAACGACTAAAGGGATTGATATTGTAATGGCAATAGATGTTTCTGCAAGTATGTTGGCAAAAGACTTACAGCCAAATCGTCTAGAAGCTTTAAAAAATGTTGCTGGAGACTTTATAAAAGGACGTCCAAATGACAGAATTGGACTTGTCGAATATGCAGGAGAAAGCTATACTAAAACACCAATTACAAGTGATAAAGCAATTGTATTACGCTCTTTAAAAAGTATAAAATACAATACAGTTATAGAAGGTGGTACTGCAATTGGTATGGGATTAGCAACTTCTGTAAATAGGTTAAAAGATAGTAAAGCAAAAAGTAAAGTCATTATATTATTAACAGATGGTGTTAATAATTCTGGAGTACTAAATCCAAACATAGCAAGTGAGCTTGCAGTAGAGTTTGGTATTAAAGTTTACACTATTGGTTTAGGTACTAATGGTATGGCATTATCGCCATATTCAATTGATAGAAATGGTAATATTCAATACGGTAGAGTACAAGTAGAAATTGATGAGGATTTATTAAAAGACATTGCTAAACAAACAGGTGGTAAATACTTTAGAGCGACAAATACTAAAAAGTTAGCCGAGATTTATGCAGAGATTAATAAGCTAGAAAAAACAGAAATAGACGAAATAAAATACACCACTTACGAAGAACATTTTAGACCTTTCGTCCTAATTGCTGGTGCATTGTTGTTGTTTGAGTTTTTAATGAGAATAACTTTATTTAGAAGTTTTATATAAATATAAACAGGAGTTTAAGTAAGCAATGCATACAGACTACTGAAAACTGAATACTTAAAATATGTTTCAATTAGAAGAAAAAATATGGTTTTGGGCACTATTAGTTATTCCGGTAATAGTAGTCTTCTATTTGTTGCTTCAATTTTGGAAAAAACAAACTCAAAAGAAGTTTGCAAACCAAGAACTGTTAAAACGACTAAGTCCAAATCAGTCTTTATTTAAATCTATTTTAAAAGTTATTGTATTATCCTTAGCATTTGCAAGTTTAGCTATAGCACTAGTTAACCCAAAAGTTGGTACAAAACTAGAAACTGTTAAACGCGAAGGTGTAGATATTGTTTTTGCTTTAGACGTATCAAAAAGTATGTTAGCAGAAGATGTCAAACCAAGCAGATTAGATAAATCTAAGCAGTTAATTGGGCAAATCATCAATAATCTAGGAAGTGATCGTGTTGGTATTATTGCCTATGCAGCTAAAGCATTTCCGCAGTTACCAATTACCACAGATTATGGAGCAGCAAGAATGTTTTTACAAAGCATGAATACCGATATGTTATCTTCTCAAGGAACTGCAATAGACGAAGCAATTAACCTTGCTAAAACTTATTATGATGACGATGAGCAAACCAATCGTGTTCTGGTTATTATTTCTGATGGCGAAGATCATAGCGAGTCAGCAGTGAGAGTTGCAGAAGAAGCCAGTGCAGAAGGTATCAAGATTTTTACTATTGGAGTTGGAGAGGTTAATGGTGGTCCAATCCCAATTAAACGTAACGGAGTTCTTTTAAATTATAAAAAAGACAAGCAAGGCGAAACCGTTATCACACGTTTAAATGAAGAAACACTTAAAGCAATTGCTAACGAAGCTAACGGAGTTTATATAAACGGAAAAACAACAGACAAAGTAGTTAAAGAGATTACTAGTATTTTAAATAAAATGGATAAAACCGAATTTGAAGCCAAGCAATTTGCCGATTTTAAAGACCAATTTCAATGGTTTTTAGGTTTAGCCATTTTGCTGTTTTTTATTGATATTTTCCTTTTAGAAAGAAAAACATCTTGGTTAAAAAAATTAAATCTTTTTAACGAAAACCTTTAGTTTCCGTAATTTCGAAGTTTCGGGAGGTGTTTTTTTAAAAATAAATAGAATATGAGTTTTTTATAAAAGCATTAACTATTAGTAATACAATGAATAACTATATTTACTCTTACAATAATAAAATGTTCCCTATTTTGGGAAATGTCCGCAGGACAAAGAGGCTCATGAAAAACGTAATAACCTATATTCTAATTTTATTTTCGATAGTTGCTTTTTCGCAACAAGACAAAGTAGAAGAGAAAAAGCTTAAAAAGCAGCAAGATAAAGCACTTAATTATATAGCTGATGCTAATGATTTGGCATTAGCTGATGACTTTGTAGAAGCCGAAATGGAATACCGTAAAGCGTTGTCTGTTCAGCCTAAACAAGTAGTAGGTGCCTATAATTTAGGACATCAATATTACAATAAAGGAGATTTTGAAGAAGCATTATACAGAAACCAACAAGCATTAAAAAACGCAACAACAAAAACCCAAAAGCATAGCGCGTTTCATAACATTGGTAATATTTTAATGCAGAAAAAAAAGTGTAAAGAAGCTGTCGAAGCTTTTAAAAACGCATTACGTAACAATCCTGCAGATAACGAAACACGTTACAATTTAGGTTTAGCCAAAGAATGCGCTAAAAATGAACAAGAGCCACCACAAGAAGATGATAAGGATGGCGATAATAATAAGGATAAAGACGAAGACAAAGACAATAAAGATAATAACGAGAAAGAACAAGAAGATAAAGACAAAGAAGAAGAAGGCGATAAGGATAAAAAAGAAGGTGACAAAGACCAAGATGATAAAGGAGATCCTAAAGATGAAAAGGACCAAGATAAAAAAGAAGGCGACGAGAAAAACGAACAAAAGCAACCTCAACCAGGACAAATGTCGCCACAGCAAATTAAAAATTTGCTAGAAGCAATGGAAAATCAAGAACAAAAAGTTCAAGAAAAAATAAATGCCGAAAAAGTAAAAGGTGTAAAAGTACAAACAGATAAAGACTGGTAAAAACTAGTTTGCAGTATTTACTCGGTTCTAATTCTTGTAAAAGCAGGAATTGTATAACAATGAAATTAATAAAACACATAGCAATCCTATTTTTAGTGCTCACAACCAGTTTGTGCTATGCACAAGATGAGGTTGCGGTAACCTTTGTAGCCAAAGTATCTAAGAAAAAGCTAGGTGTAAATGAACGTTTACGTGTCGATTTTCAGATGAATAAAGATGGTGATAATTTTGAGCCGCCAAACTTTACCGGTTTTACCGTTGTTGGAGGACCAAATCAATCTGTAAGTCACTCTTGGTTTAATGGGAAACGTAATTTTTCTAAAATTTACAGCTATTACTTAGCACCAAAAAGCATTGGTAAATTCACTATTAATCAAGCTAAAATTGTGGTAGATGGCAAAGTCTATAAAACATCTGCTATTGTTATAAACGTTACAAAAAATGTAACTAAACCTGCAAATCCTAATGATCCAGATTATATTATAAAAGAGAATATTCATTTGGTTGCAGAAGTATCTAAAAGTAATCCGTATTTAAACGAGCCTATTACTGTTGTTTACAAATTATACGTTGCACCAAAAACAGGAATTAGTAATTATCGCGAAACCGAAAGCCCAAAATATAATGGGTTTTGGAGTCAAAGTTTGGACGATAAAGGTGTTAAAATTAAAAACGGAACTTATAAAGGCGAAGATTACCGTTACGTCACGTTGCGTAAAACAGTTTTATATCCTCAAAAAACAGGAAAACTAATTATAGAGCCTTTAAGTTTAGATGTAACTATAGATGTACCTTCTAGCAGACGTGATATTTTTGGTGGCTTCATTAAAACTCAAGCGCACAGAACCATAACAGCTAGTAGCCGAACAATAAAAGTAAAAGCACTTCCAGAAGAAGGAAAACCTG
>JALZUT010000164.1 GCA_023300575.1 Olleya sp. | reverse complement strand
AACAAAATAAGAGGCGCTGATTTCAAGATTCAAAAATCCTTTTACAACATTAAACGCTTCAACTTCTTCAATATTTTCAACTAAATAATCACCAATTGCTTCACCTATTTGCACTGGATTACCTTTAACAACACGAAGCATAGGAAAAACGACAAGGGTTATATCTCCATCAAATTCTTTTCTGGTTGCTTGAAACTCTACCGATTCTAAATTAGCGTTATAAAGATTTAAAACAGCTTGTTTTACTGCTTTTGTTAAAGTAGCTTGTAGGCTCATTATTTAATACATTTTAGAGGGCAAAGATAGCATTTTTATTTAACGAAAATCATTCGATTTTCGCATTAAAATTCCGATAAAAGTTAACTAATAAAAAAGTTGAAAAAAAAAAAAAAAGACCGTTGGTCTAATTTTTTGGTATTACCTCTTAAAAATTATGATAGGACGTAAAGTTTACTCATTTTTATGAGGAAGAATTATCCCTCTAATTTCTTCCTTTAACTAAAGTAACTAGTTCATCGCTTGATATGTTAAAAAACAATGTGATTTTATACATTTTTTTTATTTCTGTGATGATGCTGTATTATTAAATGAAGAGACTACTAACTGTACTTATTTGTTTGTTTTTTACACCACTCGTTTTTTCACAAAATGAAGAGCTGGACAGTCTAACTATTCAATTAGCTTACCAAAGTCCTGACTCTACAAAAGTAGATACTTCGGTTAGTATTATAAAACTCCTTTTTGAAACTAAAGATTATAATAAGGCTCAAAAATTTATTGAATTAAGTGAAACACTAGCCAAAGATTTAGATTACAAAAAAGGGTTAGCAAAAATCACTTATTACAAAGCTAAAATACACAACGAAGAAGATAATTATCTAAAAGCCATCAACGAATTTAAAAGCTCTAAATCAATTTACTCAGCCTTAAAAGACACTATTGAAATGGCTAGAATAAATAGCAATTTAGGTGTTTTAGAAATTAAAAATGGCAACTACAAACAGGGTCTTAGTTATGCTTTATCTGCTATTAACGAATTAGAAAAACGAGGTCTTTACTACGATTTATCTGATAATTACCAGAGCCTTGCTAAGGCTTATAAAACGTCTAACAACCTAGAAAAAGCAATTACTTACAATCTAAAACGATTAGATGTTGATAACAGAATTAATAACATTGATGGTTTAGTTAATGCTAATAAAGAATTGGGTGATATTTATACCAAAAAGAAAAACTACAATCAAGCTGTAAGTTATTATGAAAGTGCTTTAGGCTATGCAGATGTTGGAGACAAAAACCTAAGGGCAGAAATCTTACCTTATCTTGGAGACGCATATTTAAAAGACAAAGACTATAAAACAGCTGAAAGGTATCTAGCAGAGGCTATTAGATTAAACCGAAAACTTAAAAATAAAAAAGAAATTTTAATTGCTTTAAATAGTTTAGGTGATTTAAACTTGCAAGAAAACAGATTAAAAACTGCAGAAGCACAATTATTAGAAGCAGGAAACTTAGGAAGGACTAGTAATAACGATACCCAACTACTACGTAATTACATGCTCATGAAAACCTTAGATTCTACTAAGGGTAAATTTGAAAGTGCTTTTGTCTGGCAAAGAGAATACCATGAGTTAAAAGAAAAAATTGAACTTGAGAAAAAGAAGAACGCTCCTGTTAATCTAGATATTGAAGTTTTAGAAGAAGACACAGCAAATTCTGATATAGTAATTGCATCTCCAAATACAGAAAATTTAGTAAATAAAAATAAATTAGATAAGCTTAAACTTATCTTTTATTTATTATTAGCAGCTTTTGCTATTGTATTAACCTTTTTTGTATTGTTTTATTTAAAACGAAACAGCAAGCTTAAATACACAAGAGATCTTGAAGCCAAAAACAAAAAAATAGAATTGCAAAATGAGGCTATTTTAGAACAAAGTAAGCATCTAGAAAACATCAATAAAGTAAAAGATAAACTGTTTTCTATTGTGTCTCATGACTTAAAAGACTCTTTGACTTCTACAAAAGGATTTATTGATTTATTAAAAGAAGGGCAGTTAACACAAGATGAGTTTCATAGTTTACTACCAGAATTAAGCGAAAACGCGAATAATGCGTCGTTGCTTTTATTTAACTTATTAAATTGGTCTAAATCCCAAATGCAGTCCTTAGAGCCTAAACCCTCATTATTTAATGTCCAAGACATTTTTGCTGAAAAAGTAAAACTTATGGATCAAAAATTTGAAGCAAAAGGTTTAGAACTAATAGATAATACTTTACGTGACTTTATATATGCAGACAGGAGCATGGTAGAAATTGTAATTCAAAATTTATTAGCAAACGCTGTCAAGTTTTGCAATAAAAGAGACAGTATTACTATCTCTAACCAAATTAGTAGTGGTAAAGCGATACTTAGTATTGCAGATACAGGAGTAGGTATTACAAAAGAAGACCAAGGTAAACTTTTTGGTAACAACACTTTTACAACTAGAGGAACTAACAAAGAAAAAGGGACAGGTTTAGGTTTAACTATTTGTCGAGAGTTAGTAGAACTAAACAAAGGAAACATTTGGGTAGAAAGCACCCCAAATATTGGTAGTACATTTTATGTAGAATTACCTAAAAAAAAATCCGATCAGGATCCTGGAGCTACATGAACTAGTCCTTCGGTAGAAATACCTCAGCCATCATACAGCGAGCGCTTCCACCACCGCAAGTTTCAATAGTTTCTAAAGAGCTAGAAAGGATTGGACAATGTGCTTCTATCAATGCTACTTGCGCTTCACTTAAACTATCATGAGCAACTTGACTCATTACCATATATAACTTATCGTCTTTACCTTTAATTTGTAACATATTACCAGCAAAATGATGCATTTGTGTTTGCGTAATAGTAATTATTTTTTTTCCTGTTTTTTCTAAATGCGTAGTTACATTTTTACGCTCGCTTTTATCGTCAATAGTTTCTAAACAAATTACTGCAAACGTTTCTGCCAAACACATCATAACATTAGTATGGTAAATAGACAATCGTTTTCCGTTAACAGTTTGTTTTGCGGTAAAGACTACAGGAGTGTATTCAAAATCTTCACAAAATTCTATTAACAACTCTTCATCTGCTCTTGGTGACAATGCACAATAAGCAACATTATTTACCCTGTCTAATAAAAGACTACCTGTACCTTCAAGAAAAACATCTTGATCTTCTGCAGAAGTGTAATCTATAATATTATTAATCTTAAATCCTTCTTTTTCAAGACGTATAAACACTTCATCACGTCTTTCTTTTCTTCTATTTTCGGCAAACATAGGATACATTGCAATATCACCGTTTTGATGAAAGCTTACCCAGTTGTTTGGAAACACAGAGTCTGGTGTATCCATTAACTCATCATCAAGCTCAACTATTACGTTAACACCAACTGCTCTAAGCTTTTCTACAAAAGCATCAAACTCGGCTTGAGCTTTTGCATTAATTTCCGCATTCTTTAAATCAATATCTTCTTGAAAATAATTATTTACAGCTGTCTGCTCGTTCATCCTAAAATTTACAGGACGAATCATTAATATGGTGTTTGTTGTTTGTTGCATTTGAGATTAAAATTTAAGTTGTAAACTTAATGCTTTTACAAATAAAAAGTAATAACGTACTTAATAATTATTTCCATTTAATATTACAACCAATACTAGGTTTTTGATTTTCTAATGGGCTTTTGTTACTTAAAACCCTTTCTAATGCTTCACGTAAATCATTACCTGTTAACAAAATACCATTTCCAGGTCTAGAGCTATCTAATTGCCCATGATAAGTTGCTTTTAAATTAGCATCAAACACATAAAAATCTGGTGTACAAGCTGCATCATAAGCGTTTGCTACCTCTTGAGTTTGATCATACAAATACGGAAATGGATATTTTAAATCATTTGCTAATTGCTTCATTAACTCTGGACTGTCCTGTGGATAATTGTCTGTATCATTACTACTTATTGCAATAAAACTAATTTCTTTTTCTTTATAGTCATTTGCTAGTTTTACTAATTGAGAATTAACATGCACTACAAATGGACAATGATTACATATAAACATAATAACGGTTCCGTTTTTTCCTTTTACTTTTTGAAGATTTAGTATTTGTCCAGAAACTACATCTGGTAATGAAAACTCCGGAGCAAGGGTTCCGTTTTTAAAACTATTTGATTCTGTAAGTGCCATAATTAAAATATTTACAACAAAGTTACTTTAATATTTTAAAAGAGCTAGATTAAGAATCTAGCTAATAAAACACTAAAAAATCATACTATATTTATGATTTTTAACAAAAAATTAAATAATTAATATAACTATGTTGTTTTGTTTAAAAAAAATGCTTTACTTAGTAATTGATTAATAATTATCCCTAACAGATTAATAGCAAAATGAGATTATCCCTTATTCTCTTGTTTGTACTTTCCCTAAGTACAATACAAGCACAGAGCGTAGACACGCAAAACTCAAATTCGGCAGACTTTTTAGAAGTAACACGTTACCGTTTATCACCTAAAGAATTAAACATTCATCGGGAAATAAATGAAGAAAAAGTATTTCTAAAAATCTACTACAACCAACAAGGTAGCGTTGCTAACGATTTTACGTTTTTTAAACCTAAGAAAAACGAAATTCTTTTCTTTTATGGCTTAAATCCTAAAAATGAAGAAACAGAAATGTATTTTAAAGTACATGATTCTTTAAAGCACATATATAAGAAAAAGGATTTTGAACAGCTTATGAAAGTTGTAAAAGTATTACAGTACAATGTGTTTTCTGTAGAAAAATTTTCTAGTTCTGAAGCTTATGCAGCTTTAGAACGCGTTTAATTTATTATAATAACTAACTAAAATTTATTAAAAGCAACTAATTTAAATATTAGTTGCTTTTTTTTATGGTGTCGAGTTAGAGACCTGAAGCATTTTTCCGTTATAGTATTTATTTCCGTTGAGCGAAAAATCTGCAATATATTTTGCCATTCCTAAAGCAGTTGTTGGTGCTTCAAAACCAGGAAAAGCTTCTTCTAACATTTCAGTTTGTACTGCTCCTAATGCTAAAACATTAAAACTAGGACCAGACTCTTTGTATTCTTCTGCCAATAATTCTGTTAATGTTATTACTGCGCCTTTACTAGAACTATATGCTGATAAACCAGGGAATTTGACACTACCTTGTACACCACCCATTGAACTGATTGTAATTACATGACTGTCTTTTTTCATAAAAGGAATAACAACACGCGTCATTTCTGCAACTCCAAACACATTTGTTCTGTAAACGTGTTCAAAATTTTCGAACGTCGTATCGGCAAACTGTTTATTTAAAAGTGTACCTGCATTATTAATAAGAATATCTACTTGATTCCATTCCTCTTTTATAAAAGCTTCTACTTTTTTATAATCGTCTTGATTGTTTAAATCAAAAGCAAAAGACGTTATATTTTCAAAATGAAGGTTACTTACAGGTTGTGCATTTCTGGATAATGCTAACACATTATGACCTTGATTTGCAAAAAGGTGAACAAGCTCAAAACCTATACCTCTACTGGTTCCTGTTATAATTATATTTTTAGTTTTCATCTACCTATTTTAATTGTTTTATAAAAAAAATTAATTATTATCTGTCATCTTAATTTCTTTAGTTTCTGTATTTGCCATTTGCTCCATTACAGGCACTAATTTATTAATTAGACTTGCCATAAACGGATAGTCTAGTTTATCTATTTCGTCATCTACATGGTGATAAAAATCAAAATTAGATAAGTCGCAAGACGATACTGTATGACAAGGCACCTCAAACGCTTTATAAAAAGGATAATTATCAGAACGTTTAAATAGGTTATACTTTTTAGATACTTCAGAATACCCAATTAAGTTACTACCTGAATAACCATTTATTTTTTCTGCTAGATTAGACAAGTCGTAACCAGACAAAAAGACTTCGTAATCACGATCTTTAAATGGTACTCCAATCATTTCTAAATTAATCATTGTATACAGGTTAAAATTGTCTTCTTTTAACCTTTCTGCTAAATGTTTTGAGCCTAACAATCCTTTTTCTTCAGCAGAAAAAGTAACAAAAAGCAAACTTCTTTTATTGGTTTTGTTTTTTCCGAAATATTTAGCCAAAGCTAAAACACCACTTGTACCTGCTGCATTGTCATTAGCTCCATTAGCAACTGTGTCTCCATCAACACCTACGGAAGAACCAATATGATCATAATGTGCACCAATAATAATATATTCTTTTTTTAAAGTTGCATCGTTTCCTTCTACTAAGCCTACTACATTATAAGCATCCATATTACTGACTTTAAAATTATCACGATATGAATCAAAATAAGGTTTTAGACCATAGCTTTCAAACTGACTTTCTATAAAACTAGCTGCTTTCTCTATACCTTCTGTACCTGTTTCTCTACCAGCTAAATCATCTGATGCTAAAAAACTTACAACTTCTTTAACTTCTTTTGCAAAAACAACTGAAATTGTTTTGGGTGTTTTACCTACTGACACAGCTTGAGTATTAGTTGTGTTTTCTTGAATATTATTTTTAGTATTAGTTGATTTTCTTACTGTATCACAGCTAATCAGTAAAATCAAGAAGGTAAATAAGGCTATTTTTTTCATAATAAATATAGTTTAGTTAAAGGTAGTAAAGATTAGCTCCTAATTCTTTGATAGTAAAATGCAGGAAGTAACAATAGTAGTATTAAAGGTTGAATTAAAAAACGTCGTATATTAAAAAAGAAATAATAATGTTCTTGCTTCGGGTCTAATACAAAATAAAAGTAAAGTGCAATTAATATTATAAATGAACACATATAAACTAAGCTAGCAAATTTAACAACACTTTTATCTTTAAAAAAAAGATACAAAATAGATAAAGACAATACTGTGTTAATTAAAAACCTAAAACTTGTAAAAAGCACTAATTTAAATACTTCTTGTCTAGGTGAATCAATATATAGATAGTCGTTTTGAAAAAACAATAAATAGGGATCGTAAAATAATTCCTTTTCAAACCACCTTACTAAAGCCAGTGCTATAAAAAGTAAAGTAATCCCAATATATTTAGAATATTTACCCATTTTTAGTCTTTAATTTTGAAAATCTGTTTACCCAAAACATCCAGAGTAAAAATACTATTCCGTAGATAATTGCAGGAAATATTACGGTATGCATTTCTTCTTTTCTCCAAGGATAATGAAATAGTCCAATAGACAAAATTACAATTCTAATTAAATTAACTACATAAATTAGTACACTACCAGCTAAAATATAAATAACTGTTATTTTAAACTTTCCAGCAAATGCTATGATAAACGAAATAAATAATATTATAATACTTGTTCCATTACAACCTTCTATGACGCGTGCTAAATATTTCTCTCTAACTATTAACTTCATTGAAGGTTCGTCAGTATGAATTACAACATTAGTACTATATCCAACATTTTCTAGTAAGTCTTTAGATTGATTGGCTACTAAATTTGTAATATAATCTGGATAGTATGATCCTTCTTTTGAAACATCTAAATAATAATTATAAGCCAAAGACAATACACCATATACTAACAAAAAAATAAGTATAAACTTAATAACTGGCTTATATTTAACGATTATAGACTTCAAATAAAAAAGAAATATTTTATGATTTTTTAAAGGTTGAAATTACGTCTTTTTAAATACTTTTACCAAAATTTTTACAGAAATGACTTTTGAAACATTAAAACCTCAAGTTGAAACAATAATTTCAGATAACAAACTATCAACTGACGATAAATTATTACAAATCTGTCAATTACTAGAAACACATATAGACTACTACAATTGGGTTGGTTTTTATTTTAAAAATGGTGATAAAGACGAATTAAAACTTGGACCATATGTTGGCGAGCCAACAGACCACATCATCATACCTTTTGGTAAAGGTATTTGCGGTCAAGTAGCGGTAAGTAACCAGAATTTTGTGGTGCCAGATGTTGCAGCACAAGACAATTACATTGCATGTAGTATTACTGTAAAAGCTGAAATTGTAATTCCAATTTTTGTGAACGGTGAAAATTTTGGACAAATAGACATCGATTCTAGTACACCAGACCCTTTTACTGAAACAGATGAAAGGTTCTTAGAATTTGTATGTGAGACCGTTTCAAAGTTATTTTAGTAAATCTTGTTAACAACTCACTATTTTAGTTGAAAAGACTAACTCAATTTTCTACAAAAACAATTTCATTTTCTTTAAATTTGCCTGCTTATTAACACAACTACTAATGAGCAATAAAACAATTAAATCTGCATTAATTTCGGTATTTAGCAAAGACGGTCTAGAGCCTATTGTTAAAGAACTAAATAAACAAGGTGTCACTATTTATTCTACTGGTGGAACCGAAACTTTTATAAAAAACTTAGGTATTGACGTTGTCCCTGTTGAGGACGTTACTTCGTATCCTTCAATTTTAGGAGGTCGTGTAAAAACTTTACATCCAAAAGTTTTTGGTGGCATTTTAAACCGTCAAAACCATGATGGAGATGTAAAAGAGATGAAAGATTTTGACATCCCACAAATAGATGTTGTGATTGTAGATCTATATCCTTTTGAAAAAACAGTCTCATCTGGCGCTTCTAACCAAGATATTATTGAAAAAATAGATATTGGTGGTATTTCTCTTATTCGTGCTGCAGCAAAAAATTATGCTGATGTTATTTGTGTGTCCTCTGTTGATGATTATTCTGAATTTTTAGAATTAATAAGAGAC
>JALZUT010000163.1 GCA_023300575.1 Olleya sp. | reverse complement strand
TTTCACTTATAACTTAACCCTAATTCTTATCCTCTAAAAGCGGAACAAATCTAAACTCGCCAAACTCAGTTTTTTCAAAATCTTTTTGACTTGTTCTAACAAAAAGCGTCATGATTTGTACGTCATCACCAACAGGTATCACTAAACGTCCTCCAATTGCTAATTGTGCTAATAATGGTTTAGGTACAAATGGTGCACCAGCAGTAACAATAATACTTTCAAAAGGTGCTTCTTCTACCAATCCTTTATAACCATCTCCAAAGATTAATTTTTTAGCTCTATAGCCTAATTTAGGTAAAAAACGACTGGTAATTTTAAATAGCTCTTGTTGTCTTTCTATACTAAAAACTTTAGCGCCAAGCTGGCACAAAACAGCAGTTTGATAACCACTTCCTGTACCAATTTCTAAAACTTTATCGCCTTTTTTTACTTCCATTAATTCGGTTTGAAACGCAACTGTATAAGGCTGAGATATGGTTTGACTAGCTGCAATAGGAAAGGCTTTATCCTGATACGCATGATCCAAAAAGCTAGAATCCATAAACAAGTGTCTTGGTATTTTACCAATTGCCTCTAATGTAGCATCATCAGTAATCCCTTTTTCTTTTAAAATGGCAACTAATTGTTGACGTAAGCCTTGGTGTTTAAAAGTATCTTTCAATGGTATTGGATAGTTTAGAGTCTAAAATTACTTCAATTTTTTAATCCTGAAAAGGTTTTTCAATCAATTTATAAATTCTTCAATAATCGTGTATTTAATTATTGATTTCATATAAAATACTACATAAAAAACTTATTTTTGTTCAAAACGATATAAACTATGCTAAAAGCTGGTGTATTAGGTGCTGGTCACCTAGGAAAAATTCATCTTAGATTATTAAATCAATCAGAAAAATTTGACTTAGTCGGTTTTTATGATGCAGATGAAGACAATGCTAAAAAAGTGGAAGCCGAATTTGGTTACAAATATTTCAATACTATAAAAGGTTTAATAGAAGCTGTAGATGTTGTAGATATTGTAACTCCTACGCTTTCGCATTACGATTGTGCAAAACAAGCCATTTCTAAAGGCAAACATATTTTTATTGAAAAACCAATTACAAATACGGTTGAGGAAGCAGAAACCCTTAGAACTTTAGTTGCCGAGTTTGGTGTTAAAGGTCAAGTTGGACATGTAGAGCGTTTTAATCCTGCATTTATCGCAATAAAAGACCAATTGGATAGTCCAATGTTTATTGAAGCACATCGTCTAGCCGAATTTAATCCTCGTGGTACTGATGTTCCTGTAGTGTTAGATTTAATGATACACGATATTGATGTTATTTTAAGCGTTGTAAAATCTAAAGTCAAAAACGTATCTGCAAGTGGTGTTTCGGTAATTAGTGACACACCAGATATTGCAAATGCACGTATCGAGTTTGTTAACGGTTGTGTTGCCAATCTTACTGCTAGTAGAATATCGCTTAAAAACATGCGTAAAACACGTTTTTTTCAACGTGATGCTTACATCTCTGTTGATTTTTTAGAAAAAAAATGTGAAGTGGTTAAAATGAAAGATGCGCCAAAACAACCTGGTGATTTTGATATGGTGTTACAAAATGCAGAAGGTATTAAAAAACAGATTTATTTTGATAACCCAGAAATATTGACAAATAACGCTATTTTAGATGAGCTTGAAACCTTTGCAGATGCCATAAACAATAATACGACACCAATTGTGACTTTACATGATGGTACAGAAGCGTTGCGTGTTGCGACGATGATAATTGATCAGTTTTAGATCATATGAAACATCTTATTATACTTACGTTCTGTATTTTATTTTTTTCTTGTAATGAAAAATCAAATATTATAGAGACTAATGATTTTTATCTAAAAATAGGAAAAGCTATAAAAAACAAAAAGAACTATACTAATATGATTAGTAATAGTAACTTAGAGATTAATGCAGAAAACATTACCTTAGAAAAACTACTAAATACAATTTTTAAAAACAACGCTTTAACCTTCAAATTTGAAAAAGATAAGCTAGCAGATATTAAATTACAAGCTACTATTTTATTGAAAAAAGAGACTGATTACGTTAAGAGAGAGCTTTTAGAAACTATTTTAAACGAATTAAATCTGAATCTAGTAAATGAAGAAAGGTTAATGTTTCAGCTTAAGATAATAGACACAATAAAGCTTTACAAACATTATTCTATTAATGCATCTAATAATTATTCTCAGATTCAGAAATCTAAAGATTCAATTTCTGTAAAGAATGTTTCGTTAGAAAAATTTTCAGAATTACTAAATGAAAGATTTAAGATTAAATCATATAGCAAAAATACTACTGCTATTATTGATTACAATTGTACATCTAAAGACCTAACGTCTTTAAAAGTTGAATTAAAACAAAATTTAGGTTTAGAGCTCTTTGATATTAACAATAAACAAATCATTTACATCATAAGTGATAAATAAATACAAGTAAAATATTAAAAAAAAATCTCCTTTGGAGAGATTAAAAGATGATTAACAGTTTCCCATTTTTAAGGGAATAAAAAAATAAGCTTTTTTATGAAAAACATAGCAGTTATAGGAGCAGGAACAATGGGTAATGGTATTGCGCATACTTTTGCGCAATCAGGATTTAAAGTACAATTAATAGATATTAGTGAAGCATCATTAAAACGCGGAATGGATACCATAGCTAAAAATTTAGATCGTATGGTAGCCAAAGCGCGTATTACAGAAGCTAATAAAACAGAAACTTTAGGCAATATCACAACCTATACAAGTATTGAAGAAGGTGTTAAACAAGCAAGTCTAGTAGTTGAAGCAGCAACAGAAAATATTGATTTAAAACTTAAAATATTTAAGCAATTAGATGAAGTCTGTCCAAAAGATACGATTTTGGCAACTAACACCTCTTCTATTTCTATTACACAAATTGGTGCTGTAACATCAAGACCAGAACTGGTAATTGGTATGCACTTTATGAATCCTGTACCAATCATGAAATTGGTAGAGATTATTCGTGGTTATAATACAAGTGACGAGGTTACCACTACCATAATGGAACTTTCAAAAACCTTAGGCAAAACACCTACAGAGGTTAATGATTACCCTGGTTTTGTTGCCAACCGTATCCTAATGCCAATGCTTAACGAATCTATAGAAACACTTTACAATGGTGTTGCTGGTGTTGAAGAAATTGATACCGTAATGAAACTAGGAATGGCACATCCAATGGGTCCACTTCAACTAGCAGATTTTATTGGACTTGACGTATGTCTTTCAATATTAAATGTGATGTACGACGGATTTAAAAACCCAAAATATGCGCCTTGCCCATTATTAGTAAATATGGTACGTGCTGGAAAATTAGGAATTAAATCTGGTGAAGGTTTTTATGACTATTCTGAAAGTAGAAAGGCAGAGAAAGTGGCTTCTCAGTTTAAAAAGTAAAATAAAACGGTCATTGCAAAGTCGCAGGACGTGGCAATCTATTTGTATTTTAAGATAAATTAAAAAAGATTGCCACGTCGATCCATACGTAACTCCTCGCAATGATACATAATTAAACATATTCCTGCTTTCGCAGGAAGTAAACATGGCAATAATAAATCCATTTAAAGCAGTACGACCAACAAGAGACAAGGTTAGCTTAGTCGCTTCACGCTCGTATCAAAGCTATACGCAAGCAGAAAGGGAGGCGCGTTTGGACCATAATCCGTTTTCGTTTTTACACATTGTAAATCCTGGTTATAAATATGCCAAAGAGATATCTGGTGAAGCACGATATAAATTAGTTAAAAATCGGTATTCAGAATTTAAAGAAGATGGTGTTTTTGTCCAAGATCCAAAACCATGCTTTTATATCTATAAAATTGTAGATAGAGATTTACAGGTTTTTAATGGTATTGTAGCTGCAGCAAGCATAGACGATTACAATAATAACGTCATTAAAAAGCATGAAGATACTATTGCATCTCGAGAAGTCGTCTTTAAAGACTATCTAAAAACAGTAGGCTTTAATGCAGAACCTGTACTACTAACCTATCCTGATAATGATACAATATCTAAAATCATTGCAGAAAAACAAAAAGAACGTGCAGAGTTTGAGTTTACAACAACCTACAGAGACACGCATTATTTGTGGCAAATTGATGAAGCAGCAGATATAAACGCCATTATTAAAGCTTTTAAAGTAATGGATACGCTTTATATTGCAGATGGTCATCACCGTTCGTCATCATCTCAACTATTAGCAGAAACTTTAAAAAACGAAAATCC
>JALZUT010000162.1 GCA_023300575.1 Olleya sp. | reverse complement strand
GGATCAATACCTTCTGGTAATGGAAATATGTTTGGGTTTAAAAACTTTTCAAATAAAAAAACAGTAAACATCGCTACAACTAGACCTACTATGGTTGCTAATACGTTTTTCATAATGCTATAATTTTATACACTTCCTAAAGATAGAAATGGTGTTAATTAGTAATTAAACTTACAAAAAAGTTTTGTTATTCCTGCGATAGTAGGAATCCAATTTTCTATTAATGATTTGAAATTTTATTTTTGTTTGTGGATTCCTGCTTTTGCAGGAATGATAATAGGAGTAAATATAATTATGAGTAGTGGTGTCAGTCTGAGTTTGTCGATGACTAATCTCCTTTTAATTACTATTTCCTTTTATTGATATACTTCTACTTCGCTCAGCAAAGGCTTGCTTAGTGTGACAAATGTTTTGATTTATAAATTTATTAATTAGTAAACTATTATGCTTCCAATGAAGAACAAAAAAAACCTGAAATCAATTAAGATTTCAGGCTTGTGTTATTTAGATTCCTTTTTTTTAAGAAATTTGTGTTAATTCACCAAAACCCATTCGCCTTTAGCAATTAATGGTTCTGCTTGTTTGTATTTAACGGTTTTATTTTCGCCACTCATAACATGTTTAATAGTCACTCTGTCATTACGTCCAATTTTTGGTTGGTCACGTACAATAGTTTCTACAACTTGAGGTTGACGTTGTGTATTTCCTGCTGCTTTGTTTTGTGCAGAACGCTGGTCTAAATTCTGGATTTCGTCTTTTTGCGTTTGTAAGTTATCTTTTCTTCTAACTTGTTTTGCTTCGCTAATATTTGTCGCAGTACCTGTCGGTAATTCACCTTTAAATAAAAACGAAATCACTTCCTTATTAACTTGATCCATTCTTGATTTAAACAATTCGAAAGCTTCAAATTTATAGATTAACAAAGGGTCTTTTTGCTCGTGTACAGCTAATTGAACTGATTGCTTTAACTCATCCATCTTACGTAAATGCGTTTTCCAAGCATCGTCAATAATGGCTAAAGAAATATTTTTTTCAAAGTCGGTTATTAATTGTTTTCCTTTAGTTTCATAAGCTTTTTCAAGGTCTGTAACTACTTGCAGGGTTTTAGTACCATCTGTAAAAGGCACAATAATACGTTTGTATTGATCACGTTGGTTTTTATAAACATCTTCAATTACAGGAAATGCAACTTCTGCATTACGTTCCATTTTTTGTTTATAATGCGCAAATCCTGCTTTATAAATAGTCTGAGCAATTTCTAAAGCAGACAGTTTGTTAAATTCTGCTTCAGTAATTGGAGACGACATAGAGAAAAATCTAATTAACTCAAATTCAAAATTCTTAAAGTCGCCTGCTTCTTTATTAGTTTCGGCAATACCTTCAGAAGTATCATATATCATGTTAGCTAAATCCACGCGCAGACGCTCTCCAAACAACGCATTATAACGACGTTTGTATACCACCTCACGTTGTGCATTCATCACGTCATCATATTCTAATAAACGCTTTCTAACTCCAAATTGGTTTTCTTCAACTTTTTTCTGTGCACGCTCAATAGATTTAGAAATCATACCATGTTGGATAACTTCACCTTCTTTTAATCCCATTCTATCCATCATCTTAGCAATACGCTCGCTACCAAAAAGACGCATTAAATTGTCTTCTAGCGATACGTAAAACTGAGAACTTCCTGGATCTCCTTGACGTCCAGCACGACCACGTAACTGTCTGTCTACACGACGCGAATCATGACGTTCTGTACCTACAATAGCAAGTCCACCAGCAGCTTTTACTTTTTCAGATAACTTAATATCAGTACCACGACCAGCCATGTTTGTTGCAATTGTTACTTGACCTGCTATACCAGCTTGGTCTACAATTTCGGCTTCTCGTTTATGTTGTTTTGCATTTAATACGTTGTGTGGTACTTTTCTAATAGATAACATTTTACCTAAAAGTTCAGAAATCTCGACACTTGTTGTACCAATTAAAACGGGACGCCCTTGTTGCGATAATCTGGTAACCTCATCAATTACTGCATTGTACTTTTCACGCTTAGTTTTATACACTAAATCTTCTCTATCATCTCTAGCAATTGGTCTGTTTGTAGGGATTTCTACAACGTCTAATTTATAGATTTCCCAGAATTCACCAGCTTCTGTAACAGCGGTTCCTGTCATACCAGACAGTTTTTTGTACATTCTAAAGTAATTTTGAAGCGTTACTGTTGCAAAAGTTTGCGTTGCATCTTCAATTTTTACATTTTCTTTAGCTTCGATTGCTTGGTGTAAACCATCGCTATAACGACGACCATCCATAATACGACCAGTTTGCTCGTCTACAATCATTACTTTATTTTCCATGACCACGTATTGTGTGTCTTTTTCAAATAAAGCATAAGCTTTAAGTAATTGGTTAAGTGTGTGAATACGTTCTGATTTGACACCAAAATCTCTAAATAATTCTTCTTTAAGATTTGCTTCTTCTTCCGAAGACAAGTTTTTATCTTCAATTTTTGAAATTTCGATACCCATTTCTGGCATCACAAAAAAGTCAGGATTGTCTTTACCCGAAAGTAACTCGACACCTTTATCTGTTAATTCTATTTGATTGTTTTTTTCTTCAATTACATAGTACAACTCTGCATCAATCTTAGGCATTTCGCGATTGTTGTCTTGTATGTAAAAATTTTCTGTTTTTTGCAGAATTTGTTTTACACCTTCTTCACTTAAAAACTTAATTAAGGCTTTGTTTTTAGGAATACCTCTGTAAACACGTAGTAATTGAAAACCACCTTCTTTAGTATCGCCTTCTGCAATTAGCTTTTTAGCATCTACTAAAACTTTGGTTAGATATTTACGTTGTATCGCAACTATGTTTTCTACTTTAGGTTTTAGTTCTGTAAACTCGTGCACATCACCTTTAGGGATTGGACCCGAAATAATTAATGGCGTACGTGCATCATCAATTAATACAGAATCTACCTCATCTACAATTGCATAATGGTGAGGACGCTGTACCAAATCTCCGGTTGCATGTGCCATATTATCACGTAGGTAATCAAAACCAAACTCATTGTTTGTACCATAAGTAATGTCTGCATTGTATGCCTTACGACGTGCATCACTATTTGGTTGGTGGTAATCTATACAATCGATACTTAAACCATGAAAGTTAAAGATAGGTGCCATCCAAGCACTATCACGTTTTGCCAAATAATCATTAACAGTTACTAAATGGACACCATTACCAGCTAATGCATTTAAATATACAGGAAGCGTTGCTACTAAGGTTTTACCTTCTCCAGTATGCATCTCGGCAATTTTACCTTGGTGCATTGCAACACCACCAATTAATTGTACATCATAATGAATCATGTCCCAAGTAATGGCTTTACCAGCAGCATCCCAAGAATTTGCCCAAACTGCTTG
Source organism: Olleya sp. (assembly GCA_023300575.1). Classification (GTDB taxonomy): domain Bacteria; phylum Bacteroidota; class Bacteroidia; order Flavobacteriales; family Flavobacteriaceae; genus Olleya. Next base: position 545 of record JALZUT010000162.1, on the reverse strand, counting down.
TTCGCCATCTAAGGTTACAAAATCTTTTTCTCCAGAAAGATTTCTGTCAAATTCATTTGCGGTAACCGTAATAGTAGAATTGTTTGTAAAACGTTTTGCAGTTTCTTTAACAACAGCAAAAGCTTCTGGAAGTATCTCGTTTAAAGTAGCTTCTGTAGCAGTATACGATTCGTCTTTAATTTTGTCTATTTCAATATAGATATCTTCTCGTTTGTCAATATCCTCTGTTGTTTCTGCTTCTTTTTTAAGCGCTTCAATTTTTGTAGTAAAAGGCTTTCTAGTTTCAGATATTGCAGCTTTAAACGCATCGGTTTTAGCTCTTAGTTGATCGTGTGATAAGGCTTCTAAAGCTTTATCAAAGGTTTTGATTTTGTCTACTAAAGGTGATAAGGCTTTGACGTCTTGTTTAGACTTGTCGCCAACAAATACCTTTAGTACAGAATTTAAAAAACTCATAGTTTTATATTTTAAGATCAGACGTTGCATGCAACATCTTTTATTTTTTGGTTTATTTTAAGTTGCTTTGTTTAGCACTTCAATTGTTT
>JALZUT010000161.1 GCA_023300575.1 Olleya sp. | reverse complement strand
TTGTTTGAACTTCCTAATAACACCTCTTTTAAGTCATAATTATTTCTTTATTTTGATTAGATGTTAATATATAGTTAATTTGATTTCATAATTAATAGTAATGCTATTATATTTGCAATCAAAATTAATTAGCATGAATAGTTTACTATCAAATCTTAAAATAAATATTAACGAAAAAATCTATCTGAAAGATCCTGAATCTTCAGATTTAGGAAAGCGTATTATTGAAAATAGTATTCTTTTGATAGATGAAATTGGGTTTGATACCTTCACCTTTAAAAAATTGGGTGTTAAGATTGGATCTAACGAAAGTTCTATATATCGTTATTTTGAAAGCAAGCACAAATTATTAATATACTTAACTTCATGGTATTGGACTTGGTTAGAGTATCAATTGGTTTTTGCAACAAATAGTATAGAAAACAAGGTTGACAAGTTAGATCATGCCATTACTATATTGACTCAAACAGCTACTTTAGATTCTAATTTCGGTCATATTGACGAAATCGTATTAAAGCAAATTGTAATTAATGAATATTCTAAATCTTATCTAACTAAAGAAGTAGATAACGAAAATAAAGAAGGGTATTTTTTAATATACAAACGTTTAGTAACACGTTTACACGATATGATTTTAAGTATTGACAGTACTTATAATTTTTCTTTTAGTTTAGCAAGTACAGTTATAGATGGTGCGTTACACCAACACTTTTTAAAGGATCATTTTCCCACAATTTCAGATTTTAAAAATACTGAAATGCCAACACATTTTTTCAAAGATTTAGTCTTTAAAACCCTAAACATTTCTACCAATGAGTAAAAAAATATTAACAGCTTGGCAACGTTTTATAGGTTTATTAGATTTAGATAGAAAAGACGTTAGGCAAGTGTTTTTCTATGCCATATTTGCTGGTATTGTTAACCTTTCTCTTCCTCTTGGTATCCAAGCCATCATCAATTTATTACAAGCTGCACAAATTAGTACATCTTGGATCGTATTAGTTGTTTTGGTGACTTTAGGTGTTGTGTTTGTTGGGGTTTTACAATTAATGCAAATACGAATAATAGAGAATATTCAACAAAAAATATTTACTAGAGCGTCTTTTGAATTTGCTTATCGTTTTCCGAAAATGAAAATGAGCGAATTAAATGGACTTTATCCACCAGAATTAGCCAATCGCTTTTTTGATACCATTAATGTACAAAAAGGAATCTCTAAAGTTTTAATAGATTTTCCAGCTGCTATACTTCAAATTATTTTAGGCTTATTACTGTTATCATTTTACCATCCATTCTTTATTATTTATGGTGTTATGTTAATGGTATTAATATACATTGTATTTAAATACACAGCAGAAAAAGGCTTAAGCACAAGTATTGACGAGTCTAACCACAAATATAAAGTAGCGCATTGGTTACAAGAAATTGCACGTTCTATAGTCAGTTTTAAACTGTCTGGTAAGACAAACTTAGCTTTAAATAAAAATGATGAATTAGTGACTGATTATCTTGAAGCTAGAGAAAGTCATTTTAAGGTTTTGGTTTTACAGTTTATTCAGTTAATAGGTTTTAAAGTCTTAGTTACAGCAGGTTTATTAATTATTGGTGGTGCTTTGGTACTTAACCAACAAATGAATATCGGACAGTTTGTTGCTGCCGAGATTATTATTCTTTTAGTCATTAATTCTGTCGAAAAACTAATACTTGGACTAGAAACATTTTACGATGTATTGACCTCTATAGAAAAATTAGGCAAAGTGGTTGATAAACAGCTAGAGCCACAAGGTGGCATAAAATTAGACGATGATGACCCAGAGTTTTGTTTAGAATTAGATAATGTTAGTTTTGAAGTTGAAGGTAAATACAGACCTATACTTAAAGATATTTCATTAAAAATAAAAACTAAAGACAGAATTTTAATTCAAGGTAGTAGTGGATCAGGAAAATCAAGTTTATTAAAGTTAATTGCTGGTGTTATTGATCAAACAAGTGGAATTGTGTTTGTAAATAATAAAGCACTATCTAGTATAAATGTAAACAGTTACAGAGCTAATATTGGACAAACTTTAGTTGAAGAAACACCTTTTGAAGGTACGCTGTTACAAAATTTAACTTTTGGAGACCCTTCTATAACAAGTAAACAACTAGATTGGGCAATTAAAAATGTTGGATTAATTAATTTTGTAAAACAACTACCAAAAGGATTAAATTCCATGCTATATCCAGAAGGTAAAGGCATTCCATTTACCGTAGGTAAAAAAATAATGTTAGCCAGAAGTATTATAAAACAACCAAAAATACTAATGCTAAAAGAACCTTTAGATCAATTTGAAGCTAAAGAAGCACTACAAATCATGGATTTTTTAAATCAACCTGAACATCCTTGGACTTTATTAGTTGTTAGCCAAAATAACCTTTGGAAAACTAAATTAAATAAGACCATTATGTTAGAAAAAGGTCAAATCATTAAAACCAAATAATATGCTAAATATTTCAACAAATAGCGTTAATAATGACGTAGATATTAGCCATTTTAAATCGGTAAAAAAAGCCCATAACAAAAAGCATTATAAGCATTTTAACCGCTTGTTAATTACATTTGGTGTAATCGGTATTATAATCTTGTTTTTACCTTGGACACAAAACATTACAGCTAATGGTTTAGTCACAACTTTAACTCCAGATCAGCGTCCACAAACCATACAATCTCCAATTCCTGGTCGTATTGAAAAATGGTACGTACGTGAAGGTGACAAGGTTAAAAAAGGCGATACGCTTTTGTTTATTTCAGAAATTAAAAACGAGTACTTTGATCCTGATTTAGTAGAAAGAACTGAGCAGCAAATAGAAGCTAAATCCTCTTCTGTAGCCTCTTACACAGAAAAAGTAAAAGCATTAAACAATCAAATTGGTGCATTGTCTAAAGAAAGACAATTAAAACTTGAACAGGCTAAAAATAAAGTCATACAAAGTACGTACAAAGTAACATCGGATAGTATAGACTTAGAGGCTGTAAAAATCAATTTAAATATTGCAGAAAGACAATTTGGCGCAATTGAAAAGTTATACGAAGAAGGCATCAAATCTTTAACAGATTTTGAAACCAAAAAAGCAAAACTACAAGAAACAAGAGCAAAATTAATCTCTCAAGAAAACAAGTTATTAGGCTCTAAAAACCAAGTTATAAATGCTAAAATAGAATTAAATAAAATTGGTGCAGAATATGCAGAAAAAATAGCTAAAGCACAAAGCAATAAATTTACTGCACAATCTAGCGGATTTGATGCAGAAGCCCAAGTCACGAAGCTAGAAAATAATTTTACCAATTATTCTATGCGTAACGACATGTATTACATAAAAGCACCTCAAGATGGTTATATTAGTAAAGCTATAAAAGGTGGTATTGGAGAAACGTTTAAAGCAGGCGAACAGATAGTAGGTATTATGCCTTCAATTTATGATGTTGCTATAGAAACTTATGTAAATCCTATAGATTTACCATTAGTACACCTTGGTGAAGAGTTTAGAGTACAATTCGACGGTTGGCCTGCAATAGTATTTAGTGGTTGGCCAAATGTATCATACGGTACTTATGGTGCAAAAGTAGTCGCTATAGAGCGTTTTATAAGTCCAAATGGTAAGTTTAGAATATTATTATCTCCAGACCAAAACGATCACACTTGGCCAGAAGCTATTCGTGTCGGTTCTGGTGCAAAAACAATTGGTTTATTAGAAGATGTTCCAATTGGGTTTGAGCTGTGGCGAAAACTAAATGGCTTCCCTCCTAACTATTACCAACCAGAAGGAAATCAAAAGGCTAAAGCAGTTAAAAAATAAAGAATGAAAAATAGAATATACTACATATTTATCCTTTTACCGCTATTAGCAATTGGACAAACCTTAGATAGCTTGAGTTATACCGAGTATTTAGGATATGTCAAACAGTTTCATCCTATTGCTAAACAAGCAGAATTACGATTAGAAACAGGACAAGCTAACTTAATGAAAGCACGTGGTGGTTTTGATCCAAAAATTGAAGGCGATTTTAATGAAAAAGATTTTAAAAACATAGAATATTATGAGCGTTTAAATGCTACTTTTAAAGTACCTACTTGGTATGGTATTGAGCTTAAAGCCAATTTTGAAGAAAACACAGGAGTCTTTTTAAATCCAGAAAACAATGTGCCTGAAGGTGGTTTATATAGTGCAGGAATTGGTTTTTCTTTAGGACAAGGTTTACTTATTAATAAAAGAATGGCTGATGTAAAAAAAGCAAAAATTTTTAGAGAGCAAACCAAAGCAGAACGCGATTTATTAATAAACAAAGTGCTTTACAACGCCTCTTTAGCTTATTTTGATTGGCTTCAAGCCCATAACGAAACCAAAATTTATGAACGCTTTTTAGTAAATGCAAAGATTAGATTTAAAGGTGTGCGTGCAAGTGTTCTTGGAGGTGATAAAGCTGGTATAGATAGTTTGGAAGCAGGTATTATTTTAAAAACCAGAACTTTAGAACTAGAACAAGTTAAAGTGAAATTAATAAAAACAAGATTAGAAGCCTCTAACTTTATTTGGCTAAATAATACACCTGTAGATATTAATGAATCTGTAAATCCTATGTTAGTTTTTGAAGATGAAATTGATAACGTATTAACTTTAAATGAAGCATTAAATTTTAATACTGACAGTCATCCAAAACTACTAGCATTAGATAGTAAAATTGAAGGATTAAATGTAGACAGACGTTTAAAAGCAAACAGCTTGTTACCTATAATAGATGCACAGTACAATTTTTTAAGCGAAACACCAGAACAAGTAAACACCTTTAATGCAGCTACATACAAAGCTACTATTAACGTTGCTTTTCCTTTGTTTTTAAGAAAAGAACGTGGTGATTTAAAATTAGCTGAATTAAAAATTCAGAATGCAGAATTCGATTTTTCAGACACACAACTTCAACTTAAAAATAAGGTAGATGCTATAACCAAAGAACT
>JALZUT010000160.1 GCA_023300575.1 Olleya sp. | reverse complement strand
TCCAACCTTTATTTTCTGGATCATTTTCTGGATGCACAGCAATTAATGTTGGTACACCAAAACCACGTTTGTATTCTTCACGCACTTCTGTTCCTGGACACTTTGGAGCGACCATAATTACGGTAATATCTTCACGAACTTGTGTACCTTCTTCAACAATATTAAAACCATGAGAATAGCTTAATGTTGCGCCTTTTTTCATTAAAGGCATTACAGCTTTTACAACATTTGTGTGTTGTTTATCTGGTGTTAAATTTAAAACCACATCTGCTGTAGGAATTAAATCTTGATAAGTCCCAACATTAAATTCATTTTCTGTTGCATTAAGAAAAGAGGCTCTTTTTTCATCAATTGCTTGTTGCCTTAAAGCATAAGAAATATCTAATCCAGAATCTCTCATGTTCAAGCCTTGGTTTAACCCTTGCGCACCACAACCAATGATGACAATTTTTTTACCTTTTAATGCATTTACACCATCTTCAAACTCTGAAGCATCCATAAATCTACATTTACCTAATTGCTCTAATTGGGTTCTTAATGGTAATGTGTTAAAATAATTTGACATTGTATTATTTTTTAATGTTGGAATGCTTCTTCTAGCATTGTTGATATTTTCATTTCTTCTTTAGTAACAGCAATACGACCTGAACGTATAAATTGCATGATACCAAAAGCACTTAATTCTCTGTGTAATAATTCAATTTCTTCTTTACGTCCTGATTTTTCGATTACGAAAAAATCACGATTTACGGTTACAATTCTTGCATTGCTTTCTTTAATTATATTCTGAATTTGACGTTCATCAAATAACAAATTCGATTTCATTTTAAAGATGCAAGATTCTTGATAAATTATTTCTTCTTCTGTATGATAGTATGCTTTAATAACTTCTACTTGTTTTTCTATTTGACCAATAATTCTTTTAATATTATCTTCGGTCATATTTACTACAAGAGTAAATCTAGAAACACCTTCAATTTCTGAAGGAGAAGTATTTAAACTCTCCACATTTATATGTCTTCTTTGAAAGATTGCTGAAATTCTATTTAATAAACCAATATTGTTTTCGGTATAAATAGAAACTGTATATAATTTATTTTCTTCGTTCATTCTAATTACTTTAACTTGTTTGGTCGAGCGCAGTCGCTACCTTTATTAACATTTTGACTGCGCTCAAGAAAACCTAATTTACTCTAATCTTACTTCAGATACTGATGCTCCTGTTGGTATCATTGGAAAAACCTTTCCTTCTTTCTCTACACAAACCTCTAAAAAATAAGGCCCATCTGTGTTTATCATTTTAGCAACTGCGTCTTTAAGCTCTTCTCTTTTTGTTACTTTTTGAGCCTCTATAAAATAGCCTTTTGCAATAGCTACAAAGTCTGGATTTGTCATTTCGGTAGACGCATAACGTCTATCAAAAAATAGCTCTTGCCACTGTCTAACCATACCTAAAAACTCATTATTTAAAACCACTATTTTAACACCTGTTTTTTGCTGAAAAACAGTCCCTAATTCTTGAATAGTCATTTGGTAACCACCATCTCCAGAAATAGAAATAACTTCACGCTCTGGTGCTGCCATTTTTGCACCAATTGCAGCAGGTAGACCAAAGCCCATTGTCCCTAATCCACCAGATGTAATATTACTTCTAGTTTTATTAAAATTAGCATATCTACACGCTATCATTTGATGTTGTCCTACATCTGTAACTATAGCAGCATCGCCTTTTGTTTGTATATTTATTTCTTTTAAAACCTCAGCCATTGTTAATCCTTCTTTTGTAGGATGTAACTCGTTTTTTATAACTTTTTCGTATTCAATAGCATATAAATCTTTGAATTTTTGATGCCATTCTGGGTGTGTTTTTTCTTCTAAAAGTGGTAATAAAGCTGCTAAACTTTCTTTTGCATCTCCTAAGACTGCTATTTCGGTTTTTACATTTTTATCTATTTCGGCTGGATCAATTTCAAAATGAATAACCTTCGCTTGTTTTGCATATGTAGACAAGCTACCAGTAACACGATCGTCAAAACGCATTCCGATTGCAATTAAAACATCACATTCGTTTGTTAATACATTTGGCGCATAATTACCATGCATACCAACCATACCAATATTGAAAGGATGCGACGTTGGAATTGCTCCTACTCCTAAAATAGTCCAAGCCGAAGGTATTCCTGCTTTTTCTACTACTGCTTTGAATTGCATTTCTGCTTCTCCTAAAGAAACACCTTGTCCCCAAACTATCATTGGTTTTTTAGCAGCATTAATCAATTTTGCAGCAGCTTCAACCGAAGTAGTATCTAATTTTGGAACAGGAATATAACTTCTTACACCTTTACATTTTTCGTATTTAAAATCGAATTCTTCAAATTGTGCATCCTTAGTTATATCAATTAAAACTGGTCCTGGACGTCCACTTTTAGCGATATAAAATGCTTTTGCCATAACTTCAGGAATTTGTGAAGCTTTGGTTATTTGATGGTTCCATTTTGTAACAGGAGTAGAAATACCTATAATATCAGTTTCCTGAAAGGCATCACTACCTAATAAATGCGAAGCTACTTGACCTGTAATACAAACCATAGGTGTGCTGTCTATTTGCGCATCTGCTATACCTGTAATTAAATTAGTTGCTCCTGGGCCAGACGTAGCAATTACGACACCTACTTTTCCAGAAATGCGCGCATAACCTTGTGCAGAATGCGTTGCACCTTGCTCATGACGTGTTAAGACATGATGAATTTTGTCTTGGTATTTATATAACTCATCATAAACTGGCATGATGGCGCCTCCTGGATATCCATAAAGGATGTCTACACCTTCTGCTAACAGACATTTAATGATTGCTTCGCTACCAGAAATACGTTCTGTCTTTTGTGTATTAGACTTATTTGTTTTTACTATTTCTGTATTCATATTTTACTAACTAACTCTCCAAAAAGGAGAAAACTATTATGTGACTACTCTTCTGTTTGTTTATAGACCTGTCAGATTTTTGAAATCTTAAAAGGTCTATTTGATATTATATAATCGTAGCTTTTGTCTTTCCGATTATTAGATTCCTGCCTACGCAGGAATTAAGCATCAGTAACGCATCCTTTTGATGCTGATGCTACTATTTTTGCGTATTTATATAAAATTCCTTTGTTGTGTTTTAAAGGTGGAGCTACCCATTTTGCTTTTCTTTCTGCTAATTGGTCTTCAGAAATTAAAACATTTATTGAATTATCCTCTGCACTAATCTTGATGGTATCACCAGTTTCTACTAAAGCAATTGTACCACCTATTTGTGCTTCTGGTGTAATGTGACCAACTACAAAACCATGAGTTCCACCAGAAAAACGACCATCTGTAATTAATGCTACAGATTTACCTAAACCTGCTCCCATAATTAAAGAAGTTGGTTTTAACATTTCTGGCATTCCTGGCCCACCTTTTGGCCCTACATATCTAATAACAACCACATCTCCTTTTTCTACTTCTCCATTAGAAATCCCTGTATTTGCTGCTTGCTCTCCATCATATACAACTGCTTTACCTTCAAACAACAAACCTTCATTTCCAGATATTTTAGCTACAGCACCTTCTGTTGCTAGATTTCCGTAAATAATCTGAATATTTCCTGATGCCTTTAAAGCTTTATCTTTCGGAAAGATGACGTCTTGTTCTTCAAATTCTATTGGTTTAACATCTACTAAATTCTCAGCTAATGTTTTACCTGTAACCGTTAAACAATCGCCATGTAAATACCCATTATCTAATAAGTATTTCATAATCGCTGGTGTACCACCAACACCATGCACATCTTCCATTAAGTATTTACCAGATGGTTTTAAATCTGCTATCAAAGGTGTTCTATCACTTACACGTTGAAAATCTTCTAAAGTAAACTCGATATCGGCTGCATGTGCAATTGCTAAAAAGTGTAATACTGCATTGGTAGATCCACCTAAAGCATTTACCATAGCAATTGCGTTTTCTAAAGATTTTTTAGAAATAATATCTAGTGGTTTTAAATCTAATTCTAATAAATTTTTAATGGCTAGAGCAGTACGTTCTGCTTCTGATAATTTATTAGGGTTTTCTGCAGGAATAGAAGAATTATAGGGCAGTGCAAAACCCATACATTCTATAGCAGAAGCCATAGTGTTAGCAGTATACATACCTCCACAAGCTCCAGCTCCTGGAATTGCTCTTTTTATAATTTCTCTATATTCGATCTCATCAATATCACCTGCCAATTTTTGCCCTAAGGCTTCAAAAGCAGATACAATATTCAGCTTTTTTCCTTTGTAACTTCCAGATGCAGTAGAACCACCATACATCATAATTGAGGGACGATTTAAACGTAACATAGCGATTACAGAACCTGGCATATTTTTATCACAACCTACTACTGCAATAACAGCATCATAACTTTGTGCATGCATTACAGTTTCTATAGAATCTGCAATAATATCTCTTGACACTAATGAGTAATTCATTCCTGATGTACCCATTGAAATACCATCTGAAACACCAATAGTATTAAACCCTAAACCAACCAAACCAGCGATTTTACATTCTATTTTAACTTCTCCTTGCAACCCATTTAAATGCATATTACAAGGGTTACCATCATAACCAGTACTAGCAATACCCACTTGTGCTTTCTGCATATCGTCATCTGTCAAGCCTACTGCATATAACATGGCTTGCGAAGCTGGTTGCGATTCGTCTTGTGTTAATCTGCTACTATGCTTGTTTAGTTTCATTAATTTACTTTTTAAGCTTTTGTTAATCAAAATTATAGATTTTATAAGATTTAGTTAGGAAAAGCCTAGCAGCTCTCTTAAAGTCAAAGCTTACATTAAATAATTAAGTATTTGAAAATCATATAGTTAATTTATTTTTTGTGGTATACTCAACTATTTGTTTTTTTAACAAAAAACCTTTGAGGTTTAAAAAACCTTACAGGCATTAGTTTGTTTTTTATAAATACCTACAAGCTTTTTGAGACCTTGCAGAATACTGAGAATGTTTAAGCTCTTGGCAAATCACCATCGCCTTTTAATGGTAAATTTGATTGTCCCATTAAATATTTATCCACATGATGTGCTGCTTGACGTCCTTCTGAAATCGCCCAAACAATAAGCGATTGTCCACGTCTCATATCTCCTGCTGCAAATATCCCTGGAACATTAGTTGCATAATCTTTTTCGGTTGCTTTGATGTTGGTTCTAAAATCCATTTCGATACCAAATTGTTCTGCTAAGGTTTTTTCTGAACCAGTAAACCCAAGTGCAAGAAGTACTAAATCTGTATCCCACGTTTTTTCAGTACCAGCAACTTCTTTTAACTCTGGACGCGCACCTTCTTTAAAAGCCCACTCTACTTCTACTGTTTTTAAGCCAACTAAATCTCCGTTTTTATTACCTAAAAATTCTTTAGTCGAAACACTAAAGAAACGATCAACTCCTTCTTTATGTGAAGAACTTGTTCTTAAACGCATAGGCCAATATGGCCAAGGTTGGTGTGCTGGTCTACCTTTTGAAGGTTTACTTAAAATTTCGAAATTTGACACCGATTTTGCACCATGACGATTAGACGTCCCAATACAATCTGAACCAGTATCTCCTCCTCCAATAACAATAACATTTTTATCTGTTGCTAAAATTTCTTCTTTAAAATCGTCTTTTCCATCTACACGTTGGTTGTTTTGCTTTAAAAAATCCATTGCTTGTACAACACCTTTTAAATGTGTTCCTTTTATAGGAATGTTACGCCTAATTGTTGCGCCTCCACATAGTGTAATGGCATCAAAATCACTTTTTAAAGTTTCTACACTTACATTTTTACCTACATGTGCATTAGTTTCAAAATTAATTCCTTCTTCTTTTAAAACTCCTATTCTTCTATCTATTACGCTTTTTTGTAATTTAAAATCCGGAATTCCGTAGCGTAACAATCCACCAACCTTAGTATCACGTTCAAAAACGGTTACTAAATGTCCAGCTCTATTTAATTGCTGTGCTGCTGCTAATCCTGAAGGACCAGAACCTACAACTGCTACTTTTTTACCTGTTCTTACTTTTGGTGGTTGTGCAGTGATCCAACCTTCATTAAAGGCTATTTCTACTATATTTTTTTCGATATTTTCTATTGATACTGGATCTTCATTGATACCTAAAACACAAGCTTCTTCGCAAGGTGCAGGACATAAACGACCTGTAAACTCTGGGAAATTATTGGTAGAATGTAAAACGCTTGCTGCTTCTTTCCAACGCCCTTTATAGACATGGTCGTTAAAATCTGGAATTAGATTACCTAATGGACAGCCACTATGACAAAACGGAATACCACAATCCATACAACGTGCGCCTTGATCTTTAAGCACCTTTTCTTCTAATGGAATTGTAAATTCTTTGTAATGTTTTAGCCTGTTTT
>JALZUT010000159.1 GCA_023300575.1 Olleya sp. | reverse complement strand
TTTCTAATTTCTAATTTCTAATTCTATTCTTTTTTCTTGCCTCCAAAAATATTACCCAAAATATTTTTTACTGGATCTTTAATTTTTGTAGAATCTGTTTTAGTTGAATCTTGGGGTTTGTTGTTTCCTCCTAAAATCCCACCTAAAACATCTTTTACTGTATTGTCTTTAATTTTAGTTGAATCTTTAGGTTTATTATTTCCGTTTAAAATCCCTCCTAAAACATCTTTTACTGTATTGTTTTTAATGTTTGTAGAGTCTTTAGTCGTATTATTTCCGCCTAATATATCACCTACAACATCTTGTAATTTGTCTTTTCCTTGGTTAATTATTTTTTGTTTCTGTATTTCTATTAACTGGTTAGTTAAGCTTTTTACGCCACTAGTCAAATCGGTTTTAACGTCTGGTTTTAATGTGTTTCCTGTTATGCTTGCGGTTACTGGTATGCTAATATCATTAACTGCTGGATCATTGATCTTATTAATTAATGCATTAACATCTGTCCCTAAGTATTTTGCTGGTACATTCAATTGTACTTGATAGTTCATTATGTTACTAAAAGTGTGAGCGCCACCAATGGTCATTTTTATATCTTTATAATTAACATCAAATGGTGTAATACTAACCTGTCCATTTTTAAAGGATAATTTAGTTTTTAGGTCCTTTAAATCTAGTTTGCTAAAATCTATAAAATTTAGATTACTTTCTAATAAACTAAATAATTGTTCGTTTTTAGGCTGAAATTCGCTTGTAAATAATTCTGCATCAGCATCACCAGATATAGTGTTTAGTATAGGTGTAAAATCGTCGCCTAAAATACCAGACAAATTAATAGTGCTATTTAGCGTACCTTCTAAAGCTTTTACTATTGGAGCTAACTTTTGAAGCATATCTAAGGTTTGAAAAGATTCTGAAATATTAAAATCACTTGCGCCTAATATCATATTAAACGTAGGTTTAACTGTTTTAGTGTCAACCAATCCAGATAAGCTTAAATTACCTTCAAAAATATTGGAGGTCATATTATTAAGTTGTGCTTTTTCGTCTTCTATTTTAAGGTTTCCTTTTACATCTTTAAGGGTTAAATTATCGTAATAAACTGTTTTTGCATCAGCTTTAATAGTGCAATCTAAAAACGCTGGTATTTTTAGTGTGATTGCAGGTTCTGTGCTTTGGTTAATTGGTGCAGCTGCGCCACCTTCTATCATAAAATCACTTACCGAAAATGAGTTGGACTTGACATCAAAATCACCTTTTAGTTTTTTGTCACTTAATAAAAAACCTAATAAATTAGTAAGTGTTCCTGTTGCGTTTAGGTCTGTTTTTCCTGTTGTTGCAATAAAATTATCAAGTGTTATAGTTCCTGGATTAAAATTGACAGAAGCTTTAGATATATTAATAGGATTAACAATATCTGTTGAAGAAAACACAAAGTCAGATACACTCATGTTTCCTTTGTTTTTAATGCGTTCAAAAGCATTGGTTTCTAAAGCATTCATATCAAAACTAGTATTTAGTTTAGCTTTTAAAATTCCTTTTAATTCGTTTTCAAGCTCTATTGGATAGGCTTTAGTTAAGTTTCCTAAATTTAAAACACCATCTACATTAGCATTAACTAACATGTTTTGGGTTAGGTTCTTTAAGGTAGCCGAGCTTTTAAATTCGTCTTTGTCAATTTTAAAGTTTAGTGTTTTTAATAGAACGTATGTGTCATCACTAATTCCAGTTGTATTTTTTATTTGTGCATCAATACTTATATTTTCAACACGTTTTGGTAAATCTTCAAATTTAAAAGAAGCATTATTTGATAAGATATTAATATCCAAAGTTGGTATTTTAGTATCTGTAATTTTACCTTTTATAATTCCGTTAATTTTAAATTCCCCAGTGGTTTCAACATTATCTAGGTTTTTAGCATATGTTTTTGGTATTACTGCTAAAAAATCTTTAAATGTTGAACCTGGATTTTTAAAAGAAATATCAACCTCTTGTGTGTTTTCTAATTGTTTAAAATAACCATTAAACTCTAGAGGTAGATCATTAATATATCCTTTATTCTCTTTAAAAGAGTAAGTGTTGTTTGGTAGATCTAAATCTATTAAAGCGTCTAGCTTTATAAGATTGTTGCTTAAGTATTCAGTATTATCAAGACTTAAAGTAACATTAGCTTCGGTTGTAGTATCTAACTCAGAAGTATCTCCAGAGAATATTCCTTTTCCATTATGGTTAAGGTTGGTAATATTGAATATCGTGTTAGTACTTTCATCCAAATAGTTAAATGCGCTATTGTTTACACTGTAGTTTTCTATATCAAAACTAAAGCCATTAGTAGTCGAATCCTTAGAAGTGGTGTTTTGTGCTTCTTTAGCAATATCCCAATTAACTGCACTATTTTTATTGGTTTTTAAATTAATGATAGCATTGTCTATATTAATAGATTTAACAATTATAGGCTCTTCATTTACATTTTTAAATAGCTCTTTTACAGACATGTCTAAAGATAATACGTCTACTTTAGCTAATGTGTCGTTTTCAAAAGGAGCAAAATTGGCAATTGTTAGATTGTCTAATGTCACATTTGCTTGTGGGAAGCTGCTTATGAAACTTAAATTAACATCATCAAAAATTACTTTTGCGTTTACATTTTCATTAATATAATTTCTAACCATATCTTTAATTTGGCTTTGAAATATAAATGGACTAGCAATTAAAAGCGCTATTATAATTAATAATGAAATCCCGATTATTTTGAGTGTTTTTTTCATCTTTAGTTTCCGCGAAAGCGGTAGTATTATCTTTATAATTTATTTACTATTTACTTACGTGTAAACTAATTAAAAAGTTGTTTAAACAAAGGTATTTAATATAAGTTTAGTATTTACTTTTTTTATTAAAGCAACTTGATTTCTTCGTTGACTTTCAAATTAAATCGTTTTCTGAATATATAAACACCTAAATATAAAAGAGGGGTGTCTATAATAGCAATCAATACTTTGAAAATGAAACCACTAATCAATAAACCCGTAAATCTATTCCAAGGAATTTCTCCAAAAGAGCAGAGTAACAATAATACTGCAAAAGTGTCTACAAATTGAGATAAAAATGTAGAGCAATTGTTGCGTAACCATAAGTGTTTTCCTTTTGTTAAGCGTTTCCAGAAATGATAAATCTGAATATCTACTAATTGTGCCAAAAGATAGGCCATCATACTTGCAAAAACTGCAATAATTGTGTTGCCAAAAACGGTTGTGAATAAATCATCGTTTACAGGTGACCAACTAGTTGCCGAAACTGCATTTGCTGTATAAACAATTAAAAGCGAAAACACAGAAGCGAAAATTCCAGCAATTACAATTTGATTGGCACGTTTTTTACCATAAATCTCACTTATTAAATCAGTAATTAAAAACGTGATAGGGTAAGGTAGTATCCCAACCGAAATTTCAAACAGCTTGGTGCCAAAGATTTCAAGATTAAAAGGATACCAATAAAAAAATTTTTGGAAAATAAGGTTAGATACTACAAGTGCAGTAATAAAAAGTGCGCCTAAAAATAAGTAGATCTTTTGTGCAACTAGTTTGTCTTTTGTGGTCATAAAAACTTATTAACAGATTTTATAAAGATAAGAACTAAGTGGATTTCTTTTAGTTATTTTGTCAAACAAATTATGCAAGAGATTAAAACTGTATACATAGCATTAGGGAGTAATAAAGGCGATAAGTTTAAAAACTTACAAAACGCTGTGGATGCTATTTTTAATCAGATTGGTAATATTATAAGTATTGCAAAAGTATACCAAAGCAAAGCTTTGGAGTTTGAAGGCGACGATTTTTTAAATACGTGTATAACAGTAAAGACAACACTTGCGTCTAAAAAAGTGTTGAGAATACTTCTGCAAATCGAAAAGGATTTAGGTAGAGAACCAAAACAAACAGAGGGTTACGAATCTAGAATTATAGATTTAGATATTATTTTTTATGCTGAAGAACAGTTGAACGAAAAAAATCTAATAGTGCCTCATCCAGAAGCGCATAAACGTCGGTTTGTATTAGAGCCTTTAAACATGATCGCTTCAAAATTTACACATCCAACTTTGGGTAAAACAATTGGCGTTTTGTTAGATGAATGTGAAGATAAAAGCAAATTAGAACCTGTCAAAATTTGGCTAAAAAACCCAAGCAAGCAATTTAGTTTTTCTAATCATAGTTTTATTGCTATCGAAGGAAATATAGGAGCAGGGAAAACAAGTTTAACCACAAAAATTGCTAAAGATTTTAATGCTAAATTGGTATTAGAGCGTTTTGCAGACAACCCGTTTTTACCAAAATTTTACAAGGAGCCTCATCGCTATGCTTTTACTTTAGAAATGTCTTTTTTGGCAGATCGTTACCAGCAAATCACAGATGACTTATCTCAGTTAGATTTATTTAAAGATTTTGTAGTTAGTGACTACGATGTGTTTAAATCCTTGATTTTTTCTAAAATAACACTGCAGCCAGACGAGTTTAAATTATATAGAAAACTATTTTATTTAATGTACAAAGACATTGCAAAGCCAGACTTGTATGTCTATTTATATCAAAACACAGCTCAACTTCAAGCCAATATTAAAAAGCGTGGACGAAAATATGAAAGCGAAATAGAAGACGATTATCTAGAAAAAATTAATGCTGGATATTTAGAGTTTTTAAAAAGTCAAGTCGAATTAAATGTCAAAATTATTGATATTTCTAATAAAGATTTTGTTAAGAATAGAGCCGATTATTTATGGCTGTTAAACCAGATTTGTGATAATGAAACCTAAAATTGTAACCTCAAAAGCAATATTAATTGTTGGTTTAAAAGACAGCTTGACTTTTATGACTAATGCACAAGGCACAGGTAATTTGGCAAGACAGTTTATGCCAAAGCGTAACCAGATTTTAAATCGTGTTGGTGCTGAGAAATTTTCAATTCAAGTTTATAATCAGTTTGAATACAATACAATGACGCCAAAGACGGTTTATGAAAAATGGGTTGGAGTAGCGGTTTCTAATTTTGAAGAACTGCCAGAAGGTTTAGAAACGTTAACTATAAAAGCAGGTAATTACGCAGTTTTTAATTACAAAGGAAAACCAGAAGGTTTTATTGAATCTTGGCAATATATACACGCTAATTGGTTGCCAAATTCGGAATACCAGTTGGATGACAGACCGCATTTTGAAAAACTTCCCGAAGCGTATCATCCCTCAAACCCAATTACTAATGAGGAGATTTGGGTGCCGATAAAATAAGCTAATT
>JALZUT010000158.1 GCA_023300575.1 Olleya sp. | reverse complement strand
AATTATATTTAAAAGCCACCTTTTTAGGTGGCTTTTTTTATGCTATACTACCAAGTAGTATTTTAAACTATTACAATAAAACCTGCCTTTTTACTTTTTATTTCAACTAAAAATAAACAATAACTAATACGATATATTATTTTTCAACTTCATATATAAAAAAAATCATTATTTTCTTTTTTAGTAATTTCAAATAGTAACTGGTATAACTTTCTTTTATAATACCTGTTTATAATCGACAAAATAAAACAGAAGCGCTTTTAGAGTATTTTCCTAATTTATAATACAAGTAATAAAGATTGTGTATGTTCTCAAATTGAAATCTCAATTAATAGAGAAAAACAATACAGATATACTTATTGTTACTAAAATTATTTGTCTAAAAATTTAAAAACAGAGTTTTTTGGTCTACAAAAAATTAACAGTTTAGAATTATTATCCTACATTAGGTAACGCTTAAGTAATTGCCAAAAAAATAATACCTATCCTATTCCTGTTGAAGTTTTTTTATATTTAAATAACCTAAAAAAATAGCAACAATATAGTAAAGTCTGTAATAATATAGTACAAAGGCTAGAATTATAATGTATTAAAAAAAGCGCTAAAACTATTAACGTATCTTATTTAGCTTCTGGGACTTGTTTTATTACTATAACTACTATTGAAGCACAATTTTTTTTAAAAAAATTAATAAGACTTATTAAATTACTAATGAATATTGTTATTTACATAACATTTAAACGAATATATCTACCAAAACATCTGTTTATTAACTTGAAATTAAATTTTTGTCATTATTATTGATACTTTAGGTGCACATTTAATAATTATCTAAATATAAACAATTACTATGAGAAAAATTACATTATTATGCATTGCAATGTTAGTATTTTGCTTGCAGTCAAAAGCTCAATACTGTGTTGATGGACCATCATCATCAGCAGACAGTAATGTTGAACAAGTTGATATAATAGGAGATTCTGAATCTGCAATTAGTCATACAGGCTGTCCTGCTGTTACAAGCGTAGAAGATTTAACTGCACTGTTTGTTGATGTTACAGCAGGAAATACATACACATTATCAGTAACATTTGGTACATGTGGAGGTAACTTTGACGGAAATGGAGAAGTTTGGATAGATTACAATTCAGATCAAATTTTCGATACGACACTTGAAACAATAGGTACTTCATCTGGAACGCCTGGAATTGCACCATGGGATGCGCCAGTTGATTTCACATTTACAGTTCCTGTTGATGCAGCTAATGGATCTACTAGAATGCGTGTTACGCATCAAGAAGGTACTAATGTAACTGATCCTTGTACTTTTGCAACTTGGGGATCTGTAATGGATTTTACGATTAATATTTCTGGAGGTTTAGATGTTTGTTTCGATCCTACTGGATTTGCCGCATCAAACCTAACAGATGTAACTGCAGACTTATCTTGGATGTCTGGAGCAACTTCTGTAATAGATCATAATGTAGAGGTGTATCTTACAGGTGAAAGTGCTGCTTTGGGTAATATTCCAGTATTTGCTAACGGAAATGTACCAACAACAATAATATCTGCTACTGGTTTAGCAGAATTTACAACATACGACGCATACATTACTAGTGCTTGTAGTTCAGGAACACCACCCAACAGTAATCTTGTTGGACCACTTACTTTTACTACTACGTCTTCTTGTTCAGAGATTATTGCTGTAGGTGTTGGAAACATAACTGCTAATAGTGCAGAAATTTCATGGGCACCAGGTGTTGGTAATGATTCTGCATTAGTAGAGGTTTATGTTGCTGGAGAAAGTGCAGCTGGAGCTAATATACCAGTTTATACTAATGCTAATGCAACAGGAGGTATAGATACTGCTACAGGGTTAATGCCTAATAATACAGCATATGATGTTTATGTAACAGGACAATGTGGTGCTCTAGGGTCTCCTACTCAAGGACCATTTTCTTTTGAAACGCTTTGTGCTGGATTTACTGCTCCTTTTACAGAAGGTTTTGAAAATGGTGGAGTGATACCTAGTTGTTGGACTATGAGTGGTGGAGAAGATTGGGATTTTAATCTTACTGGACCAAACAATGTAGGAAACAATGGTACAATTACTGGTACTACAATAACTAATGGTTATTATGCGGTGGTTGATGCTTCTGGTAATGATGGTCCTACTGTTTTATTAAGCCCATTTGTAGATGTTTCTACTTTAACAACACCTGCACTAAGCTTTTACATAATTTCTAGTAGTAATACTGCTGCTAATTCACAATTACTAGTAGAAGTATGGGATGGAACAGCATTTAATACTGTTGAAACGTTAAGTCAAGATACTGTTAATTTAGCATGGGAATTAATAATTTCTGATTTAAGTGGATTAACAATTACAGGACCAGTACAAGTTCGTTTTACTTTCTCTGAACCTTCAAGTGATTTTGAGGATGATATTGCTATTGATGATGTAACATTTTCAGAATTACCAACATGTATACAACCAAATATGTTAACCGGAACTAATATAGATCCTTTCTCTGCCGATTTAAGTTGGACAGAAAATGGAACAGCTACAGCATGGAACATAGAATTAGTAGATATTACTAGTGGTGCTGTGCAAACTATGACAGAAACATCAACAGGTGTATCAAATCCTTTTAATTTATCAGGATTAACGCCTTCTACAGATTACGAATATTATGTTCAAGCAGATTGTGGTACAGATGGAACGTCTTTATGGACTGGGCCATTTGCATTTACGACTGCAGTTACTTGTCCAGAACCAACAGTTTTAAATACTTTTAATATTCTTACAATGTCAGCCGATTTAGCATGGACAGCTGGTGGATCAGAAACAATGTGGAATATAGAATTAGTTGATATTACTGGTGGTGCAACTGCAACAGGTATGGCTACAACATCTGGAGTTTCTAATCCTTATACTGCCTCTGATTTACAATCAAATAATAGTTACGAATTTTATGTGCAAGCAGACTGTGAAACCGGTGGTACATCTTTGTGGGTTGGACCTTTTTCTTTTACAACAGCTTGTGATGCTCTTGAGGCACCTTACTTTGAAGACTTTGAATTATTTACAACTTCTACACAACCATTTACAGTTGAAAACTGTTGGTCTGCTTCTAATGATACATACTTTTGGGAATCAGCACCAGGAACAGATACTGGTTCAAATGGTACTGGTCCAAGTCCAACAATTACTACTGGAAACTATTTTTACACAGAAGCAACAAGTGGTATAGCTGGAGCTGTTATAGATTTAACTTCACCGTTAGTAGATTTATCAGGGCTTAATGATCCAGGATTAAGCTTTAACTATCATATGTTTGGAGATGGTATGGGTACTTTAGATATTTTAGTTAATGGTGTAGATAATGTTTTTAGTTTAACAGGGGAACAACAAGCAGTAGATACAGCTATTTTTGAATTAGCTATTATTGATTTATCTATGTACGCTGGACAAACAATTAGTGTTGTATTTAGATCAACAAGAGGAGCTACTTTTGAATCGGATATGGCAATAGATAATGTGTCTTTTGAGGAACTTCCTGAGTGTGATCCACCTTTAGCAATTTTTACTGTTGTAGAGGATTGTGTAGCTGGATTTTCAGTAGATATTGATGTTACAGACTTAGGTACTGGAATTTCTTATGATGTTCAAAGTGCAGGTGTTAGTGTTGGTACTATTACAACAACAGGTGTTACAACTGTGGGACCTTTTCCAAATGGAACTGCAATTGATTTAACTCTTGTACATCCAGATGATACTATTTGTAATTTATCAGAAAATGGGCTTGAAGATACATGTCCTCCTACAACTATAGGAACGTTAACTTTAAATGGTGCATGTGGAATTGCAAATGATACTGCTAGTAATACAATAGCTGTTGATGAGATTAATTGGTATTTGTTAGTATATGATGGCAGTTGTACAGATTTTACAATTGATACTGTAGGATCAACTGAAGATACAGAATTAGGTATCTATGATGCTATTGGTAACCTTATAAGTAATGATGATGATGGAGGTGACGGTACTTTAAGTTTATTATCTCTTACTGGACAACCTGCAGGAAATTATTATATTGCTGCTGGAACTTTTAATATGAATTTTGGAGCAACAAATTGGGATGTAACACCAGGAGATGATATGGGTAATTTAGTTGTTAATGTTAATACTGTAATACCAAACGACGAATGTGCAAATGCTGAAGCATTAATATTTGGATTAGAAATAACAGCCGACAACACTGGAGGAACAGATTCTTTAGTAACTGGTGATTGTTTTACAGGAGGCATTGCAGATCTATGGTACACTTTCGTAGCAGGTGCAGGTGGAGAAGTAACGATTACTACCACTGCAGCTCAGTTTGGACTTTACAGTGATTGTAATGGTACACAAGTTGGAAACTGTAACGAAGTAAGTGTTGCGGGTTTAATAGATGGTACAACTTACTATATAAGAGTTAATGATGATGGTGTTGCAGCAAAGTCTTTTGCACCAGGTTCTTTCACATTAATGGTATCTGAACCTACAGCAAGTGTAGATCAGTTTAATTCAGATAGCTTATTCTCTTACTATCCAAACCCAGTAAACGATAACTTAACATTAAAAGCTCAAAAAGCCATTAATAATGTATCTGTTTACAACATTATAG
>JALZUT010000157.1 GCA_023300575.1 Olleya sp. | reverse complement strand
GCAGCAATGCTATTACACAAAGCTATCGGAAAAAACCTATATTGTATCTTCGTAAACAACGGTTTGCTTCGTAAAAACGAATTTTCTGAAGTCTTAGAACAATACCAAGGAATGGGTTTAAATGTAAAAGGGGTAGACGCTTCGGCACGCTTTTTGGATGCCTTAGCAGGAGAGAGCGACCCAGAGAAAAAACGAAAAGCCATAGGTAATGCGTTTATAGAGGTCTTTGATGTAGAAGCAAATTTAATTGAAGATGTAAAATGGTTAGCGCAAGGTACAATTTATCCAGACGTGATAGAAAGTGTAAGTGCAACAGGAGGACCAAGTGCAACAATAAAAAGTCATCATAATGTAGGTGGATTACCAGACTACATGAAACTTAAAATTGTCGAGCCACTTAGAGCCTTATTTAAAGATGAAGTAAGACGTGTAGGCGCTTCAATGGACATGGATAAAACCCTTTTAGGACGTCATCCATTTCCAGGTCCAGGTTTAGCAATCAGGATTTTAGGAGACATCACAGCAGAAAAAGTACAGATACTACAAGACGTAGATGCCGTATTTATAAACGGATTGCGTGAAGCAGGATTGTATGATAAAGTATGGCAAGCAGGCGCCATTTTACTACCAGTAAATAGCGTAGGTGTTATGGGAGACGAGCGTACTTATGAAAAATGTGTAGCGCTTCGTGCAGTAGAAAGTACAGATGGTATGACAGCAGATTGGGTAAATTTACCATACGAGTTTTTACAAAAAACAAGTAACGATATAATAAACAAAGTAAAAGGTGTTAATAGGGTAGTTTACGATATAAGTAGTAAACCACCAGCAACTATTGAGTGGGAATAAACAAATTCCTTAAAAAAAAAGGGATTTCTTTTAGTAATAATTTGGGCGTTACTTTTTGCTCATGCCTACAAGGTTTTAAAAACCTTGTAGGCTCTCAAAAAGTCGGGCTTTACGCTGCAATCTTTTTTTGCAAAAAAGGATTTTCACTACAATCCCTAACGCAACTTTGAACGTATAATAAACATATGAAGAAATTAATTTATATTTTAGGTCTAATCGTATTTTTCGGCTGTACTTCCGCGAAAGCGCAAAACTACAAAACGCACAAAGTAAAAGTTGGCGAAACCATAGAGCTAATAGCCTCTAAATACAAGGTTTCTAAATCCGAAATTTTAAAACTAAATCCAGATGCAAAAAACCAATTAAGACCAAATGCGGTTTTAATAATACCAAATTCAGTATCGGTTTCAAGCTCGGCATCAGTTGCAGAAGTTAAAACACTTAACGGATTTAAAACACATAAAGTAAAACGTAAAGAAACCCTTTACAGTTTGTCTAAAAAATATAAGGTAACGCAAGAGGATATTAAAAAACATAATCCAGAATTGTATGCTAATAACTTACGTAAGGGCGACCAAATTAAAATACCAGAGTACACCATAACAAAAGAATTAGTTGCAACTAAACCAACAACTAAAACCTATACAGTAAAACCAAAAGAAGGTAAATGGCGTATTGCTTACCAATATGGTATTACGGTACAAGCATTAGAAGGTTTAAACCCAAATATGACAGAGGTGTTACAGCCAGGAGATGTTATAAATGTACCCAATTTAGAAGGCGACCAAGTAAAACAAATAGACGAAAAATATAGTTATTATACCGTTTTACCAGTAGAAGGGTTTTACAGATTAAAACTAAAAACAGGTTTAGATCAAGACCAATTAGAGCAATTAAATCCTGAATTAAAAATAACAGGACTTAAAGAAGGTATGGTCTTAAAAATACCATTTAAAGGATCTAATAATGATGATGGTGTTTTAAGTCAAGCAGATACAGAAGCAGTAGGTGATGTTACAAGTTTAGCTAATACGATTACAGATAGAAGCACAAAGCATATTGCTGTAATGTTACCATTTAAGCTACATAAAATAGATTCAGATTCTATTTACGACACAAAAAAGACTATTAAAAATGATACTTACACAAGTATTTCTTTAGATTTTTATTCTGGTGTAAAAGTCGCTCTAGATAGTTTGGCTAGTTTAGGTATCAACTTAAAAGTCGATACTTATGATACAGAAGCTAGAGAGAGTAAAGTAGTTTCAATTTTACGTAGCACTAATTTTGATGGTGTAGATGCTGTTATTGGACCAATAATGTCTAAACATTTTAATGTTGCAGCTGCAACTTTAAAAAGTAAAAATGTGCCATTAATTTCGCCAATTACAAAGACCGTTAATTTAGGCGAAAACGTGTTTCAGTCAAGACCTTCTTCTACTTTATTGCAAGAAAAAGTAATCAATCATTTTAAAGCAGACAGCACGTCTCATTTTATTATTGTGTCAGATTTGAAAAACAAAAAGACTGCAGATATGCTAAAAAAACAATTCCCAAAAGCATCTGTGTTATTGTCTAGAAAAGATTTTAAAACTAAAGTAGATGCGTATTATATTTTAGATGATGATATTCTTAACGTAATAAAACCTGGTAATAATATTGTGTTTTTAGAAACAGCAAACGCTGGTTTTGTGTCAAACTTGTCAAGTATTTTAAATTCTAAAATAGACGATAAAACCACAATGGTTTTAGCTACAACAAATAAGAATAAAGCATTTGAAGACGAAGAAGTTAGAAATACCCATTTGTCTAACTTAAACTTTACGTTTGCTGCAATAAACAAGTCGTTAAATGAAGACGATTCTAATAGCTTTACTAGACGTTATAAATTATTATATAACGAAACACCAAACGAATATGCAGTAAGAGGATTTGATATTACAATGGATGTGGTGTTGCGTTTAGCAACTTCAGACGATTTGTATCTGTCTTCAAACGAGTCGCCATTAACCAGTTATGTCGAAAATAAGTTTGCTTACAAAAAAAAGTTAGGTGGTGGTTATTACAATGATACAGTGTATTTAATACAATACGACGATTTAAAAATTGTTGAGGTAAAACAATAAAAATCAGTAAATTAAAGTTGTTAATTTGGCCTAATGATCAAGTATTTATTCATATTTACTAGTTTTTTTCTATTACAAGGTGATGTAATAGAAGAGCTGTCATGGCATGAAGATTACAAACTAACTTGGGACGATTTTAAAGGACAACCAAACCTTGATACAGACGCAGTAGCTGTTACAGCTTCTGGTATTACCTTTAGTTATTCTGTTAAAAAAAGTGAGACTAAGATTCACGGATTTCAAACTTTGGTTAAAGCCTTTTTCTATCCAGAACATTCGTGGTGTAAATCAAATTTAGTTGATGAACATGTTTTAGGACATGAGCAACTTCATTTTGATATTACAGAATTACACGCTAGAATTTTTAGACAAAAAATAGTCCAATTAAAACCGCATATAGACATTGCAAAGTCTTTACAAAACTTACATGAAAATATAGAAACAGAGTTAAAGTCTACACAAAATGCTTATGATTCTGAAAGTAATTATTCTATTGATACTGTTGGTCAACAAAAATGGCAACTAGACATTGCAAAACGCTTAAAAACGTTAGAACGTTATAAGTCTAAAGATTAGTGGAAGAACTTAAACCAGATAAAGAGTTTCTGATAACATTGGCACATACAAAAATGCCTTTTGGAAAATACAAAGACCGTTATTTAATTGCATTACCAGAACATTATGTGGTTTGGTATCGTAATAAAGGGTTTCCTAAAGGAAAATTAGGAGACATGTTAGAAACCGTTTACACACTTAAAGTAAATGGTTTGGAAGAGTTAATCTGGAATATTAAGAAGCAGTATCCTAGATAGTATTAGTTTTTAGAAAATTAAAAACCCAAGATATTTACGCTTTTTAAAAGAAATATTACCATTACTGTAATACCACCACTCATATACAGTACACCATGCCAATAATACATTCTGCTTCCCCATTGTTTAAACATCTTTTTACCGTGTATTTTTTGGACATAACCTTTGGTTAGCTTCCAATATAAAAACGTAATGATTACAAAAAGTGCAATTGCTATTAGTACGGCTTTAGTCATTTGTGGTATTTTAATAAATTTAAATCAAGTTAACTAAAAAAATATTATTAACAGTGACTAACCCTTTTTTAATTGATTTTTTGATAGTCCTTAATGATCGTTTCTTCTGTCATTACTTTTTTTACTTAATAATGGTGCTCTAGTAGTAATTTTATACTTTTTAGAAATTGTAATGTAAATTTTATTAACAACCAGACTTAGTGTTCTATTATTTAGATTCTATTACTTTATTTGTTATGTTGTTTAAAACGTCACTAATCGTTTTTAAGATTTTATCTTGACCTTCTACTTTATGTCTCTTTTTTAGGTAAAACGGATCGTTATAAGCAATTTTGGTGCTTGAATCATTAGTTGAGTAAACAATTATTTTTTGAGGCAAATCAATACTTATGGTTTGATTAGCTTGCATTAAAGGAGACCCTAATTTAGGATTACCAAACATTATAATTTTAGTAGGGTTTAGTTTTAAATCAACCGAAGCTGCATTTTTACTATGGTCTAGCTCTAGTATTATTTTTAAATTAGGATTACTACTAAGTATTGTTTTTAATTTAGTGTAGGTAGTGTCTATATCATAAGGGCTATTTTTGATAATAAGTCCATTTTCTATTGTGCTAGAGTTGCAAGAAGATAAAATAAGACTGAATACTATAATTCGATTTAAATATTTCATTTTTTTTATCTATTTAATATGAGTTAACATGTTTAAGCATGGTTTGCGTCGTTAGTAGGCTATGCTTGTGCATTATGTCTTTGCGTGTGATTAGTTTTCTTATAAAATATAAATGAAGTAAAGACATAACTATCTTTATTTAAGTACAAAATAGTAATTATTTTTATATGCTATTGTGCGTTTGTTTTTTATTCAGTTAATTTTTTTTTCATTTCTTCAACCGAATTAGTATAATCAGATATGTTTCTTCCTTTTCCGAGATGAATTGGACTTGTATTCAGTCGATTTGCCAAATCTTTAATAGGTATATTTTCTAAATTTTCAAATTCGTGTTTCCACCAATCTATAGTTTCTAAATTATGATTTTGAAATCCAGTTGTGCTACGGTCATTATCAGTCGGAAGAAAATCGAGTTCGCCAATAATTGAGTTTATATTTTCGAAATCCGTTATTATTCCGTCATAAATGAGTTGGTCTAAAAGCGCTTCTTTAAAAATTTGTTCAATTTTAATCAAGTCAGACGATTTTATATCAGTCAGTATTACGTTGTATTTGGTCAGTCCGTTTGTAATTAGCCAGCATTTTTTTCTGTCAACATAAAATATCGTCGCATTCCATTTTCCAAGAATTCCGCAATCGGTATTTTGGTTAGTCGTGATAAGTTTCTTGACTAACTTTTCTAGTTTTTTAGTTGTATGTATTTTAGTTTGTTTCAAAATGGTGTCTAACTTTTTTGGTGCGGTTCTAAATTTTTTGGTGCGGTTCTAAATCCGCGAGGACTTTCGTAAGTCGGCAGATACCTAGCAATTAATTATACACGGTGTTCTATGCAGTTTTTATTCATAAATCACTTTTCAAATTTTACTTTTAATTTAATGAGTCCATTAATAAAACCTTTTCTAAATTGAGACTTTCGTGTTCTAGGATTCCAATTTTTATTCCTAAACCTACTCCAAGTCAAAAGCTTTAAATCTGTATGAGTAAAATTAATGTTTGGTGCAATAACCGTCGTTGATTTGGTGGGTTCGTCATATCGATCATTTACAATTTCTACACCAATACAAATTCCACTTTTCGGAAATGTAATTCCTAATTCTTCGACGTCTATTTTTAATTCGTATGTTTTATTTTCTGGATTAATCACTAAATTCTTGAAATGTAATAATTTCCCAGGCTCTTTAGTAATAGAATCGTATTCGTAAAACTTGATATTATAAGTAGCTAAATAATCATATTTTTTTGATTTATTTAGGTTCAGGATTACTTGTTCAATTCTTCCTTCTTGTTTTTTTGGATTATGAATTAAATTAGCAAATTCATATCCGAATGGTAACCTAGTTCTGATTTTTAGGCGTTTAGTTTCCCCTAGTTTTTTACTCGATGTATATTTCTTTTTTTTGGCGGAAATGACTACTTCTTGAAGTTTTTCGGTTGTTGGTTTTAATTTTATTATAAAAATTTGTTCAAAATCTTTTATTTCAGACACGTTTACTATTAGATTTTCATAACCAACAGATGAAATTAGAATTTGTTTTTCATTATCTATCTTAAGTTCAAATTTTCCGGTCAAATCGGTGTAAGTGCCTTTATCTTTTTCAATAAAAGTTACATTTGCTAAATGCATTGGAAGATTTGTATCAAAATCAGTTACTATTCCGTTTAAAATTTGTCCATTAGCAATTGTAGAGAATAGAACAATTAAAATTCCGATGTAAATTTTCAATGTAGAGTGTTGTTTTTAAATTGCATAGAACGGTCTTGTATATGGCTTGTAGCGTGTAAATTAGTAATTATTTTCGGTTAAGCACAAGCCAGATTTTTAAATTTTACTATTTATCTTTTTTTACTGGAAATCGTCAAATTTAAAAATTTGGTGACTTTACAAATATGCCTTAACTTTGAATTAAGTAACTGATTGTCTATGAGATGCATACGTTGTTATGTGCTGAACTTATTGCAACTTTTTTTTATATTCAGGACTTAAATAAAGAGTTTTAGTATTAACAGTTCCTCTTAAAACTGAAAGTTCATAATCAAGTTTTTCGAAATCTGATTTACAAAACATTTCCTCCTTCATTAAATCTGTACAAAATCCAATTCCTTCGCAAATATGAAAAATTGAACCAAAGATATTTGCGCTTACAGTGTTTATATCTGTATACTCTAATAACATTGATGCAGTTCCAAAATGGTCGTATTTAGAATATAAATCATATAGATAAAAAACATCTTGGTAATGAATATTCTTTAAGCCATCTGAAACTTTATCCAACCACTTTCTAATGACTCTTGTTGTTAAATCATCCTTTTGTTGATATCGTAAAGATTTTCCAGGTTTGTTATAGTCAATAGGGATTTTGGGATCGAAAAGGTCAGGAAATAATTTTGTAAACATATCAACATCTTTACAATGGTCAGAATGATTGTAATGTTTATACTGTTTGTCTTTTTCGGCGATGTTTATAAATCTTCTAATTTGTTCCGAAACCAACTTATCAATTTCTTTCTCGTAGTTTTCGGCTAATTCAGGATTGGATTTCTTTTGGGCTTGAAAAGTTG
Organism: Olleya sp.; assembly: GCA_023300575.1. Taxonomy (GTDB): domain Bacteria; phylum Bacteroidota; class Bacteroidia; order Flavobacteriales; family Flavobacteriaceae; genus Olleya. The sequence goes on along the minus strand of JALZUT010000157.1, from coordinate 454 downwards.
CGAGATACAATGTTATTAAATAATCTAATAGTCCAGCTCTTAAGACTACAGATATTGAGAATTCCCTATGTTTTTTGTTTTTGTCGTAATCCTTTAAAAGTAAGCTTAAGGATTCAAAACTGTAGATATACCTTTTAAAAAGACTATAATAAATATTGAAGGTAGATTTATTTTCATCAATTATTCTAAACCCTTCTTCTAAAATAACTTTTAAATGAACTTTAGTTTTAAGGAATTTATTTTCATTCAGTTCGGAAATCATAAATAATTATTGTTCATCTGGTTTTGCACATAACGTTCTTGTGCATGACTTAGTATGCGTTGTTAAGCAACTAAATTAATAAATAAAAACTAACCATTAGTGAAATTCGGCAGAATTTCACGAGTAAGATAAAACAAGCATATTAATTATGCACGTTGTTGCCACGCGTGGAATTTCGCTAATTATTTCACA
>JALZUT010000156.1 GCA_023300575.1 Olleya sp. | reverse complement strand
GTATGCAGTTGCAGCTATGTTATTTGTAATAATAGCATTTAAATAGTCAGCACCAACTGTGTTATCTGTAATGTCATTTGTTGGGTTTTGATCTTGAGAATTTACTTCTTCATTTCGGGTTGGTACACCATCACCATCGTCGTCATTATCCAAGTAATTTGGAACACCGTTACCATCTGTATCTAAAGCATTTGTAAGCCCATCTGCTTCTGTAAAGTTTACACTTTCATTTTCTGTTAACACATTATCACCATCATCATCTACGTCTAAAAAATTTGGTAAACCATCACCATCTGTATCATCGTCAAATAAGTCACCATTTCCATTGATATCTTCAAATTCTGCAGGAATCCCATCATCATCATCTTCTACTAATTCTGTAATAAATTGTGCAATACCACTTACAGAGAAAAAATCTTCAGTAACTAAAACATTAGTAGGTGGTACATCATTACAAAATAAATTAATTGGTGCGTTGGTATAACTTCTAAAATTAAATTGATTATTAGTTCCTATAGCTATTTCGGCAGATTCAGTAGTTTCTAAAACAACAAGTAAATCGTTATCAGGATCAACTTCGGTTTGGATTAAGGTTTCAATTGTAATAATAGGAGATGTGATTTGTAAAGATAAAGACTCGTTTGGATCCGATTTTGTTTTGAAAAGTACTAATTCGCCACAAGCTTCAAAAGTATCATCAAATTCTAATTCGGTTGTAATAATATCTCCATCGTCACAAGAAGTAAAACCTAAAGTAAATAGGAACAAAACAAATAATTTACGCATCGTTATCTAATTTAAAAAACAAAAATAATAGAATTACTAAACTTATAACGTTGCTAATTGAATTTAATTTTATTTAAGTTATTTTTGTACAAATTAATAGTAAATTACCCGATAATATATATGAAACACGTATATTTTGATAGTGCTGCAACTACGCAAATTAGACCAGAAGTTATAGAAAGGATGACGCAAGTCATGCACGACTGTTATGGTAATGCTTCTTCAACACATAGTTTTGGAAGATCTGCAAAAGCATTGGTTGAGCAAGCAAGAAAAACTGTTGCAAAATACTTAAATGTTTCTGCGTCAGAGATCGTATTTACTTCAGGAGGTACAGAAGCAGATAATTTAGCATTGTTAAGTGCAGTTAGAGATTTAGGTGTCAAAAATATTATCACCTCTAGAATAGAGCATCATGCAGTATTACATACAGTTCAACAACTAGAACGTCAATATGGTATTACTGTTAAGTATGTAGATTTAGACAAAACTGGTCATGTAGATTATAATCATTTAGAAACTTTATTAAAATCATCTAACAATACATTGGTAAGTTTAATGCACGTTAACAATGAAATTGGTAATGTGCTAGATATTAAGCGTGTAGGTACTTTATGTAAAGCTAATGATGCCATTTTACATAGTGATACAGTACAATCAATAGGTCATTATAAAATGGATTTACAAGAAGTATCATTAGATTTTATGGCAGTAAGTGCACATAAATTTCATGGTCCTAAAGGTGTAGGTTTTGCTTTTATTAGAAAAAACAGTGGGCTTAAACCACTTATATTTGGAGGCGAGCAGGAGCGAGGCTATAGAGCTGGTACAGAAGCAGTACATAATATTGTAGGTTTAGAAGAGGCTTTAAAATTGTCTTATGATAATTTAGAAGAAGAACGTGCTTACATCATAGACTTAAAATGTTACTTCATGGAACAACTTAAATCTAACTTTACAGAGTCCACTTTTAATGGTGGTTGCTCTGATTTAGAAAAAAGTACCTATACACTTTTAAATGTGTGTTTGCCAATAACTCCAGAGAAAGCACCAATACTATTATTTCAGTTAGATTTAAAAGGTATAGCCTGCTCTAAAGGTAGTGCCTGTCAAAGTGGTAGTTCAAAGGGAAGCCATGTTTTGTCTCAAATTTTATGTGATGACGACATGCAAAAACCATCCTTGCGTTTTTCTTTTAGTAAATACAATACAAAAGAAGAGGTAGATTATGTTATTGAGGTGTTAAAAGAGTTTGTATAGGTTATTTAAGTGTTATCTTTAAATAAAAAGAAAAATTGCTAAACTACTCAACTTATTTACATCCCAAATCAACAGAATGGGTAACTTTTGTTCATGGAGCAGGAGGAAGTAGTTCTATTTGGTATAAACAAATACGTGTATTTAAGTCTGAATTTAGTGTGTTAATTTTAGATTTACGTGGTCACGGAAATAGTAAACCATCATTAAAAGATACGTTTAATTCTAAATATACTTTTGATTCTTTAACCAATGATATACTAGAGGTTATTAACCATTTAAAAATTGAAACTTCCCATTTTGTCGGAATCTCTTTGGGTACTATTTTAATACGAAATTTAGCCGAAAATCATCCAAAACGTGTAAAAAGCATGATACTTGGTGGTGCTATAATGAAGTTAAATATACGTTCTCAAATTCTAATAAAAGTTGGTATTGTGTTTAAAAGTGTTGTGCCTTATATGTATTTGTACAAGCTTTTTGCATTTATTATAATGCCTAAGAAAAACCACAAGAAATCACGATTATTATTTGTAAACGAAGCAAAAAAACTCTATCAAAAAGAGTTTATAAGATGGTTTAAATTAACTTCAGAAATTAATCCGTTGTTGCGTTTTTTTAGAGCAAAAGACATTAAGATACCAACGCTTTATGTAATGGGAGCAGAAGATCATTTGTTTTTACCGTCAATACGTAATATTGTTAAAAATCATACGACTTCTATTTTGTACGTAGTAGAAAAATGTGGTCATGTTGTTAATGTTGAACAGCCTGAACTATTCAACACTACAACTATTAATTTTATAAATAATAAGTGCTAAGTTATTTTTGAAGCACTTCTATTTGTTGTAAAACAGCATGTGCTTCAGCTTGTTTTTTAT
>JALZUT010000155.1 GCA_023300575.1 Olleya sp. | reverse complement strand
GTTAATTGTAGGTTTTTTTGACTGGCTTGGTTATATATAGTAATAATAGTTTCTTGTATTACGTCTTGTGCACGCTCTGCATCACCACTATTCTGCTTAATATAATTAACCACTTTTGGTGCAAATTTATCATAGATAGTCTGTATAATAAAGGAGTTGTTATTTACCAATCCGTCTATATACTTCTGGTCAGCGTGTATTTTTTTTTCACTCATAAACCCATTGTTTACAACGAATTTAAAAAAACTTCGGATAATAAGGGTAACAAATTTAAAACCATTTTGATATAAGGGTGTAACAGTCAAAAATTGACACTACACAAAACTAAAAATCAAAACAATTTAAACTTAAAAATTATGAAGAAATCAATTTTAATTATCGCAACAGTAGTATTAGGATTATTAAACGCAAATGCTACTAATTTAAAGACAGACCTTAACACTGTAACTCCTGTAGAAATTACAACAAACCAATTAGTACAAGTTTACGATTGGACAGTAAAAACAACAAACGGAACATTTTCTGGAACAGCATCAACTTTATTTGAAGCTAAAAAAAGATCAAATTTAGTTGGACAAAACGAAGTGGTTTTAGATAGTGAAATACTTAACTACTATGTTTTAAAAAGCGAAATTAATAACAAACAAAATAGAACTTACTTATGGGAAGTAAAAAGCGAAAAAGGATACGCAAAAGGATTTTCTAGTTCAGAATTTTCAGCTAAAAAAATGATAAACCTTGTTGCTAAAGGAGATGTTACAACTTATAGAATTATTAAAAATAAAAGTATAAAATAGAAAAACATTCAAAAAAGAGTAACAAAATAGTTACCCTGTTTATATAAAGATGTATAACAATTAAAAACCAATATTATGAAGAATTTAAAAACAATTATCGGAACCTTATTAATGAGTTTAATAGTATTAACTAGCTGTGAAACTAAAGATGATGGAGACTTTGACTTAAGCAATATTGCTGATATAACTACAGCAGAAGAGTTTAAAGCCATTAAAGAAGATGCTTTAGCAAACCACATCCAAAATTTTAATTTTGATACAGAAGATGGAAACGTGACATTAACTTCTGAAAATGGAGTGCAAATTAACATTAATGGTAACTGTTTAACATTAAATGGAAATGCAGTCACTGGAAATGTAGATATTAAATATATAGAGCTTTTTGAAAAAGGGAGTATGTTAACAACAAACAAACCAACAATGGGAGAATTACCAAATGGTGATAAAGCGTTGTTGATTTCTGGAGGTGAATTTTTAATTGAAGCAAAACAAAACGGTATTGCTTTAGACACAAACTGTAACATCCAATTAGTAGTCCCTAACAACTTAACAGGTGGAGCAGATCCAATGATGACACTATGGGAAGGAGGCATTGACAATGAAGACAACTTAACTTGGGATGAAGTTGAAGACGCAACAGGACAAGGAGGCGTATTTGTAGAAGGTGGAGAATATTACGCTTTTTTAGGACAATTTGGTTGGTCAAACATTGACCGTTTTTATAATGACCCAAGACCAAAAACAATGATCAAAGCACAAGCACCAATTGGATATAACTTTATTAATAGTGCAATATATTTATCATATGATGGTGAAGATACTGGTCTTGCTTCTTTAGATACTTATGATGGTACTTTAAATTTATTTAGCGAGCATTACGGTCAAATCCCAATTGGTTTAGAATGTCACGTTATTTTTGCAACAGAAGATAATGGTATGTGGAGATATGCTGTTAAAGCAGTAACAATTATTGCTGATGATATTATCACTTTTGATTACAACGAAACAACTACCGTAACAGAAGCTCAATTTGTTGCTATAATTAATGCGCTACCATAATTAAACCCCTAATTTAAATTGGTGAAAACCTAAAAGCCAGAAATTAATCTTTCTGGTTTTTTTGTCCAAAAAAATTAGTGCCAACAAAAACTAAAACCTAATACTTCAGAATTATATTTTTACAATATGACTTATAAACAGTCTTTCATCAATTGAAAAGCACCTCTAATCAAATATAAACTATGACTTACAAATATTATTACTAAATTTATTCCGCTATTAAACCAACAACTCTAATGAAAACATTCCTTACATCCCTTATAAGTATAACTACGTTTTTATGTGTCGCTCAACAGCAACCTGCAAATGATACCATAAGACGAACAGCAATCATAGAACATAAAACAGTTGGTAATCAAATCCAATTTACGCCAAACGCACCAACATTAAATCAAATTGCTGGAGCACCAAAAGCCTTTTACACTAACTTCTGGGAATTTGGTGATGGAACATACAGTAAGGAAAACACACCAAAAAAAAGTTATAAAAAATCAGATGAATATGAAGTGCGTCTTTGGGCAACTAATGTTTACGACACAGGTAAACCACCAACTTCTAGACCAAAAAAAGTAAGAGTTGACAATGCAGATCAAGATTACCAAGAAGAAGCGTCAATGGACGACGTACTTGATTTAGTTAGAAACAGAGAGCCAATGCCAAATGAAGAAATAGTTGTTGTTTTTAGTTATAAAAACAACAAAGACTATTCTACAAACGGGAAGTTTATCTTATTTTATAATGAAACACTATACAAAGACAATAATTTTGATTTAACCGAAACTAGAACGTATCATAATGAATCTGAAATTGATGAGAGTAATCTAGTTTACACCTCAAAGCAATACGACAATACACGATACGCTTCTACAGAAGCTGGTATTATGCGACTTAAAACTATAGCTCAAGATTCTACAGAGCGTCAAAACCTTCCGCTTACATTAGAAGAAGCAAAAATTAAGTACAGAAACAAAAGTACTTTAGCATTTAATGATATGCAACCTAACGAAGAGCGTAATGTGTTTTACACCTTTAAAACAACACCAGAAATGCTAAAAGACACTAGTGCTATTATTAGCGTTAGAGGTGTTTATGTGCCAGATGAAAATTATGATAATCATAATGTAAAAGACATGGAAATGGAGATTGTAACCTCTCATGACCCTAACAAAATGTCATCAAATTCTACATTTTTAAATTACAGATTGATACGTTATAAAAAGCCAAAATTTAAAATTAGATTTCAAAATAATGGTGAAGGTCCTGCAACTACCATTAAATTAGAAACTGATATTCCTGATATGTTTGACAAGACTTCTATAGAAGTTTTAGACATGTATCCAAAAGTAAAAATTTGCCCAAAACATGAAGTCCAATACAGCTGTTTAGACACTACATATACAGATAAGCAAGCCATTTTTACCTTTAAAAACATCTACCTTCCTGGAAGCGAGCAAAAAAATGTAAAAGTGTACGATTCTACAAAAGGTTTTGTACAATATAAAATCAAATTTGGTAAAGATTTTCATAAACAGAAAACTAAATCGCAAACTGCAATTATCTTTGATAAAAACGATCCTATAATTACCAACTACTCTACCACTCGTTTTTTACCTGGCATTTCTATTGGTGCAAAAGTGGGTTATAACTCGTTTTCAGATTTAAATAATTCTTCAAGTTATTTTATTGGTGCAACGGTTGCGCCTTACAAATCTTACAAATGGTATTGGCAAGTAGAGTTGTTAAACAGTTTTCATGAATATAATGGTAACACGACAATTACAGAAGAATTATTAGAACCCAATGCTGCAGGAACCAGTGATATTTTAAGACGTACAACAACATCAAATACTTTTGAAAACATTGACTGGGAAATCCCTGTTTTAGCACGTTATAATATCAATAATTATATTGGTTTAGGTTTAGGATTACAAGGTACACTAACACTTAATGAAAAAAATAACCAAAACGTTTTAATAGAAGATTTTGAAAACATCCAAAATCAACCTCCTTCTTTTTTAATAGATTCTAATCAATCGGATAACGAAGTTATAAATACGTTTACTAATTTTAGAACTGGATTTTTAATAGAAGCTACTGCTGGCTTTGCTAGAATTGGCCCAAGTGTTGGCGCACGTTATGTTTTTAATTTTAAAGAAAACTTCAACTATACCCAATTCTACGCCATCTGGAAATTCTAAACCTAAAGCCCATTAGTTAATTCACTCGGATAAAAAAGCGCTAATATAAATTCTATTTTTAAAATGAAAAACAGCTTGATTATTATGTTCATTTTCATCTTCGGAAGTAGTTTTTCGCAAGACTTAGAAGAATCTATTTATGTGGCTACCGAAACTTTTAATGCTAATCCAAACACTTCAACTTTTCTAGCTTTAGCTAAAAAAGAAGCTAATTTTAAAACTAGCTTAAAAACTAAAGACGAATATTTTGCTTACCTCGATTTATTAGTTAATAAAGGTTATTATCTATTTAAAAACAATAAACAAACCCAAGCAATTATTACTTATGAAAACGCTTGGAATATTTACAACACACAAATAGAAGGTGTTTTTAAATATGATATTACCGAAAATTGTTTAAAAAGACTTAGCACACTTTACAACAGAATTGGTGATTATACCAATGCAGAAAACACTATAAAGCAATACATTTTTTTAGCCGAAAAAGAACGAAATAATCCACACAGGATTAGTGGCGCAATAAATTTATCTCAACTCTACTTTACAATTGGCAAGTTTCAATCTGCAATAGAAGTTGTAGAAAATGGTTTAAAAATTAAATATATTAATACTACACATAAACAAAAATTAGAGCGTATAAAATCTAATAGTCAAATTGCCAGTTCTAAACAATCTTATATAAAAGACACACTTGTTTTAAGCACCAAAACAGATAATGAAACTAGATATCAATTAGCTTTAAAAAATAAAAACTATAAAAAAGCCTTAAGTCTATTTTACTTAAAATATTTACATATAGATAAAGAAACACTAACTGCTAGAACGCAAGCAAAATTAAATATAGAAGAGGCTCAAATTTATTATAAATTAAATGATCTTGAAAACACTTCAAAAAAATTATTTGATGTTTTAAAAAATTTGCTTCCAACTTTTAACACAAAAGGTCTTCCTGAGAAAGAAGATCTTTATGCAGAGAATACGTTTATAGATGTTTTTGATTTACTAGCAGAACTACAACCAAACACTAATAATATTTTAGCATGTTATGATCTTAGTTTTTATGTGTCGCAATTATTACAAAGTAACATCACCTCTCAAGAAGGGAAACTGATACATTTAGAGGCTAACAGAAAACGTAGCGAAGCGTGTATCAATTTACTTTTTGAAGCTTATCAAACAAAAAAAGATAGTAGCCTAATTATTAAAGCCTTTAGTTATGCCGAAAAAAACAAAGTATCTATTTTAAAAGAAACTATTGGTAAAAAATTAGCATTAGACCTATATCCAAACGATAGCTTATTAATAAAAGAACAAGCCTTGTTACAAAAACAAGAACGTATAACTAACGATTTAATAAAAGCGCAATACCAAAAAAACGCATCAGATTTAGACCGCTTAAGCAAAGCTTCTACACAAACAAGTATTACTTTAAAACAGTTGAAAAAAGAGATTGATATTAAATATCCAAAAGAAAAAACCAGCTCAATTTCAATTAAAAAAATTCAAGACAAACTAGATCAGGACAATGCTATTTTAATAGAATATTTTTATGGTAAAAATGCAGTTTTTAAGTTTACAATTGTATCGACATCTATAGGCTTCACAAAAATTGAAAGAGATGAAAGTTTTGACTCTATAATAGCAAACTATATAGATTATTTTAATAATTCATCTATTATAAATAACGATATTCCAAAGTTTACAGAAGATGCCTTTAACTTGTATAATTTGCTTGGTTTTGTCAATACTTCTTCCTATAAAAACGTAGTGGTAATACCAGATGGTTTTTTAAATTTTGTTCCGTTTGAAAGTTTACTTTCAACCAAAACAACAACCAAAAACTATTCTAAAATGCCTTTTGTTGCAACACAACAACAGTTGGCTTATAATGCTAGCGCATTATTTTACATCAACAACAAGCCTTTTGTTTTTAGTGATACTGTATTAGGTATTTTTCCTGTTTTTGAAAACACAAATGCTAAGCTTACCTATTCTTTAGATGAAGCCGAAAGTATAGAAAAACAAGTTGATGCTAAATTTTTAATGTATACAGATGCAACAAAAAAAGACGCGTTAGAGCAAGCCAATAATTATGGTGTTTTACACCTCTCTACACATGCTAGTAGTGGTACTTTTTTAATGCCTGCAAACATAGATTTTGTTGATGATAAATTATTTTTAAACGAATTATATAGCCTAAACCTAAACACTAATTTAGTTGTATTAAGTGCTTGCGAAACTGGAATAGGAAAGCTAAATAAAGGTGAAGGTAGTATGAGTTTAGCTAGAGGGTTTCAATACGCAGGAATCGAGAATTTAATATTTTCACTTTGGAAGATTAATGATTTATCTACTTCACAACTCATGACTTACTTTTATAAAAACTACAGTGCAAATCAGTCTGCTTTTGTTGCTAATCATAAAGCAAAGGTTGCTTATCTAAAAGATAAAGCTATCTCTAACACCAAAAAATCGCCTTATTATTGGAGTGCTTTTGTGTATTATGGCGATTTATCTCCTGAGAAGACAAGCAGTTATTCAAATTATGTCGGTTTCGCTTTTATCGGTTTAGCTATTCCATTACTTTTATGGATTATAATACGTAGACGCAAAAATGGAAGAAACGCTTAAAGACTTTTTATACGCAAGAAACTATATAAGAGTTAAATTAAAATTAACCAAAACCAATCATTTTGAAATATATGCGACACTAAATGGTGTTAAAGGTTTATTTATTTTAGACACAGGTGCATCTAATAGCTGTGTTGGTTTTGAAGCGATAGAAAAGTTTGCTTTAAAAGCAAAAGAGTCTAAAATTTTAGCAGCAGGAGCTGGGTCCACTAATATGGTTACTCAAGTTTCAAAAACAAACACTATTAAAATCGGTCGCTTAAAACTGGACAAAATAAGCTTGGTGTTATTTGATTTAAGTCATGTAAATACTGCATTACTAAATCATAATGCTCAACCTGTAGATGGCATTATTGGTGCAGATATACTAAAGAAAGTAAAAGGTGTAATTGATTACAACAAAAGGTATTTGTATCTAAAAAAATTAGTTTAATGATTTATTTTTTGTTAGTTTTAATTGCTACTATTTGATTAACTATTCTCCCAAAAAAGTATGAGTGTATCTATTGTTATTGCAGATGACCATCCATTAATGTTAAGAGGCCTCTCTGATTTTATATCGTCTAAAGGTTTTAATATTATTGGAAGCGCAGAAGATGGTCAAGCTGCTTATAATCTTATTATAAAATTAAAACCCGATTTAGCTTTGCTAGATATTAGAATGCCAAAAATGACTGGTCTAGATGTTGCTGAAGCCTGTTTTAAAAATAAAATAGAAACCAAAATAGTCCTTATTACTTTTGATAATGAAGAAGATTTGTTTGATAAAGCAAAAGCATTTAATGTATATGGTTACCTTCTAAAAGAATTTGCTGTAGAAGAAATTGAAACCTGTATAGAGCATGTCCAAAAAGGAGTGCCTTATTTTAGTGAAGAAATTGCCTCCTATTTAAACTCTAAATTAAATTACACCAGTTCTAATCTTGTAGAGATATTAACACCTACAGAAATTAAAGTGGTTAAATTACTCTCAGAGGGTATAACTTCTATAGAAATTTCTAAACTTCTTCAAAGCTCAAAAAGAACAGTAGACAAACACAGAAGTAATATTGTTAAAAAATTAAATTTAAAAAAATCGCGTAACGATCTTATGCTTTGGGCTAGTGTGAATAAAGACATTTTAAAAAACACATAGTAAGATCTATTGCATAAAATCTAAGCAATGATTAATTTTAGATTGTTATTAATTGTTTTTTAATTAAACTTTAAATTGTAAAAACAGTTTAGAGTTTTTTCTTTTTTTACAGTTATTATACCAAACACAACTTATTTTAATTGGTATTACTCAAATAAAAAATACGTATATATACGTATTTCATAGGTCGTAAATATGTTTTACCTTGCAATTGCTATTAATCAATTTTTGGGAGAATTGAGAAAGCTCTAAATCATTAGTTTGTTTTGGAGCTTTTTTTTGCTCTTATCTTAAACTAGAAAAATACGTATATATACGTATTTCACAGGTCAATAATATGACTTAATTTAGCAGTGCTATTAATTAGTTCTTAGGGAGAATTATTTAAGTAAAACTCTGCACTATAATGGTGCAGAGTTTTCAATATAAGTTAAGAGAGGATGAGTTTAGAAAAAAGAATTAAAGAACAGAATAAAATTATAATGATATGTCTTACTGTTATCGTTTTAATTATAATTGCATTTAATATTTTTATTTTTTTAGAATAAAAAAAGCAGCTTTTTAGCTGCTTTTTTTATTAAATATAATTTAATCTTTATAGTTCTAAAGCCTTTTTAATATCATTGCCCATTAATAACTCTGTTGGGTTTTCTAAAGCTTCTTTTACTGCAACTAAGAAACCTACACTTTCTTTACCATCAATTATTCTATGATCGTAAGATAAAGCTACATACATCATTGGATGGATAACAACCTGACCATCTAAAGCGATTGGTCTTTGAATAATATTATGCATTCCTAAAATACCACTTTGTGGAGGGTTAATAATTGGTGTTGATAACATACTACCAAATACACCACCATTAGAAATAGTAAATGTCCCACCTGTCATTTCATCAACTGTAATTTGACCATCACGTGCTCTAATAGCTAAACGTTTTACTTCAGCCTCTACACCTCTAAATGTTAGGTTTTCAGCATTTCTAATAACTGGTACCATTAATCCTTTTGGTCCAGAAACTGCTATACTAATATCTACAAAATTAAAACTTTTCATTTCCTTTCCATCTATCATAGAGTTAACAGCTGGATACATCTGCAGTGCACGCACAACTGCTAAAGAAAAGAAAGACATAAAGCCTAAACCTACACCATGTTTTGCTTTAAATGTTTCTTTATATTCTTTACGTAAAGCAAAAATTGGAGACATATCTACTTCGTTAAAAGTAGTTAGCATTGCTGTTGTGTTTTTAGCTTCTACTAGACGCTCTGCTACTTTACGACGTAACATAGACATTTTAGAGTTTGATGATCCACGGTTTCCTCCTGTTGGTGTCCCCATAGAAGGAGTAGCATTTACTGCATCGTCTTTAGTAATACGACCATCTTTTCCTGTTCCAGAAACTGATGAAGCCGTGATGCTTTTCTCTGCTAAAATCTTTTTAGCAGCAGGACTTGCTGTACCAGTTGCATAGGTTTTAGACGCTGCTGTTGTAGCTTTTGGTGCTTCAACTTTTGGTGTCTCTGTTTTAGTTTCGGTTTTAGCAGGTATACTACCTTCAGGTTTTTTTGCACTTGTATCTATTAAACAAACCACTTGTCCTACAGCTACAGCATCACCTTCTTCTGCTTTTAATGTAACTATTCCACTAGCCTCAGCGGGTAACTCTAAAGTTGCTTTATCACTATCTACCTCTGCAATAGCTTGATCTTTTTCTACATAATCACCATCTTGAACTAACCATTCTGCTATTTCAACTTCTGTGATAGATTCGCCTGGAGAAGGCACTTTCATTTCTAAAATCATCGTAATATAATTTTATTTTGTGTGTATTATTGTTTGTTTCGTATTTGATCCATTTGAAAACTTTTCAACTTTCCGTTATCACCTAACATAAAGAATGCGTTATAAATTCCGTTTTCAAAAGTTACTTTATAATTGTGTGCTGTTCTAATAGAATTAAGGTATTCTATAGTTTTTATTTTTCCTAAAGCTTCAGCATTTACTTGTGTGTTAAAATAGGCTTTGGTTTTTTCTAATGTCAATACTTGTTTAAAATTATCATCAAACATATTGAAAACATTCTCAACATCTCCATTATTATAATGATTTTGAAAGTTAGACGCTATCTTACTGTAAGCGTCTTGCTCTTGAGCAAATCCAAAAGAAAAAGTTAAGAATGCTAGTATTAATAGTAGTTTTTTCATCTTATTATAAAATTTAGCTTATCGCTGATTATTTTTTGTTTTATCAAATACAAAATCTATGACTTCTTGATGGCGCTTTTTAGATCTTACGGAACTACCTGCAGAAGGTGCACCATAGGGTCTACGTGATGCAACTCTAAAGGTTTTTGATTCTTCAAAATTCATTAACATGTGCGAATATGCACCCATATTTCTTGGTTCTTCTTGAGCCCAAACTATATCATCTGCTTTGTCGTATTTTTTTAATACTTTTCTTAACTCTACAAATGGTAATGGAAATAATTGTTCTACTCTTACAATAGCTACATCATCACGTTTTAATGTGTCGCGCGTTGCATCTAAGTCGTAGTAAAATTTACCAGTCACAAAAACTAGAGTTTTCACTTTACTTTCATTAGCTTCTATATCATCAATAACAGTCTGAAAACTTCCGTTTACAAAAGAATCTACAGTAGAAACTGCTTTTGGATGACGTAATAAACTTTTTGGTGTAAAGACAATTAATGGTTTTCTAAAATTAGATTTCATTTGACGTCTTAGTAAATGAAACATGTTTTCTGGCGTAGTACAATCTGCAATATACATATTGTCTTTTGCACATAATTGTAAATAACGCTCCATTCTAGCAGACGAATGCTCTGCTCCTTGGTTTTCATAACCATGTGGTAGCAACATAACTAAACCATTTTGGGTTTTCCATTTGGCTTCACCTGCAGAAATATATTGGTCTAACATAATTTGAGCACCATTACTAAAGTCTCCAAATTGTGCTTCCCAAATGGTTAGTGTCTTTGGGCTAGCCATAGCATAACCATAATCAAAACCAACTACTCCGTATTCTGATAATAACGAATTATATATGTGAAATTTACCTTGCTTTTCACTTATGTTATTATGCAAAATAATTTCTTCTTCACTATCTTCTACTTTTACTACTGCGTGTCTATGAGAAAATGTTCCACGCTCTACATCCTGACCAGAGATACGTACATTATAACCTTCATCTAGCAGGGTTCCGTATGCTAAATGCTCTGCCATAGACCAATCTAACTCATCGTTATCAAACATAGTTTGACGCGATTGAATTAAACGTTGAATTTTACGGATAAATTTTTTGTCTTCCGGTAAGTTTGAAAGCACTTTTGTAATTTGTGCTAACTTGTTTTTAGAAGTTTTTGTGTTAATAGGTTTCATCATTTCTGGAGCTTTAGCACGAGGAAAATCTTTCCATGCTTCTTCCATAAATGGTGTAATTACTGTTTTAGTTTCTTTTCTAGAATCTTCTAATTTTTCTTCTAAAGAATCTTTATATGCTTTTTCTAATTCCTTAACATGACCTTCATTTATGACACCTTCAGCGATTAGTTTTTGTGCATAAATATCTCTTGGATTAGGATGTTTAGCAATTGCTTTGTATAA
>JALZUT010000154.1 GCA_023300575.1 Olleya sp. | reverse complement strand
TTACTACTTACTACTTACTACTTACTACTTACTACTTACTACTTACTACTTACTACTTACTACTTACTACTTACTACTTACTACTTACTACTTACTACTCACTACTTACTACTTACTACTTACTACTTACTCAATTCTATTAATTGTTTTAAACAAGCTTTAGCTTTTCCGCTTTCTAAGCTTTTTTTTGCTAATGCAAATCCGTCTTGATGCGAGATTTGATTAACAGTAGCTATTGCTAAACCAGCATTGGCACAAACTACATTGTTTTGTGCCTGTGTTCCTTTACCGTTAATGATTTTACTAAAGACTTCTGCAGCTTTTTTAACTGTGTTTCCTCCAAAAATTTCAGATTGTTCTATTTGTTCTACTCCTAAATCTGATGGAGATAATATCGTCTCGGTAGTATTAGAAATAATTTTGGTGTTTCCTGTTAATGAGATTTCATCATAACCATCTAATGCATGAATAATGCTATAGTTTTTATCTGTATTTTGATATAAGTAGCCGTAAATACGTTGTAATTCAAGGTTGAAAACGCCTACTATTTGATTTTTAGGAAACGAAGGATTTACCATTGGTCCTAACATGTTAAAAAATGTTTTCACGCCTAATTCCTTTCTAATTGGTGCAACATTTTTCAAAGCTGGATGAAATAAAGGTGCATGCATAATACAGATTCCAGTTTCATCTATTGTGCGTTTTAATGTATCTACATCATTAGTAAATTTAACACCCAAAGCCTCCATTACATTTGATGATCCAGAAGCAGATGAGACTCCATAATTACCATGTTTTGCTACTTTTACACCAGCTCCTGCGGTTATAAATGAGGAAAGTGTCGAGATATTAAAAGTGTCTTTTCCGTCACCACCAGTTCCGCATAAATCTATTGTATTAAAATCTGATAAATCTACAGGAACACAAAGTTCTAAAAGCGCATCTCTAAATCCTTTTAATTCTTCTATAGTAATACTTCGCATCATGTACACCGTTAAAAAAGAAGCGATTTGACTTTGGTTGTAAAGTCCTTCAGAAATATTGACCAATACGTTTTTTGCTTCTTCGCTAGAGATGTTTTCTTGGTTTATTAATCTGTTTAATATATGTTTCATATTAGCTTTTTACCCAATTTTCTAAAATTTGTTTTCCGTTTGGTGTTAAAACACTTTCTGGGTGGTATTGTACACCTTTTACATCATAAATTTTGTGTCTTAGCGACATCACTTGACCATTTTCATCATAAGACGTTGCTTCTAATACTTCTGGTAAGTTTTCATTAACAACCCAAGAATGGTAACGTCCAACTTCAAAGGTTTTATCCATGCCTTTAAATAAAACTTCGTCATCGACACAAGTCGTAACTTTTGTTGCAACTCCATGGTAGACTTCTTCTAGGTTAATTAATAAACCTCCAAATACTTCGGCTATTGCTTGCTGGCCTAAACAGACACCCAAAATACTTTTGGTTGGCGCATATTGCTTGATTATGTCTTTAAGTAAACCCGCTTCATCCGGAATTCCTGGTCCTGGTGATAGTACTATTTTATCAAAAGTTTCAACTTCTTCTAAAGCCAATTTATCGTTTCGTTTTACAGTAATTTCGCAATCTAAATCTTCTAAATAATGAACTAAATTGTAGGTAAAACTGTCGTAATTATCTATAACTAATACTTTCATGTTAAATTTCTTTAGCTAACTCAATAGCTTTTGTTAAAGCGTCTAATTTGTTATATACTTCTTGTAATTCATTTTCTGGATCAGATTTTGAAACTAAACCTGCGCCAGCTTGCCAATGTAATTTATGGTTTTTACTCATAAATGTTCTAATCATTATGGCATGGTTATAATTACCATTAAAATCCATAAAGCCAATTGCACCACCATAAAAAGCACGACTTGTTTTTTCGTATTTTTCTATTAGTTGCATGGCTTTATGTTTTGGTGCACCACTTAATGTACCAGCAGGAAATGTGTCTGCAACCACTTGCATGGTTGGTGTGTCTTTATGTAACTTACCAGTCACTTTACTAACTAAGTGTATGACATGAGAGAAAAATTGCGCTTCTCTGTAGGTTTCTACTTTTACTTCACTACCATGTCTGCTTAAGTCGTTTCTAGCTAAATCAACTAACATGACATGCTCTGCATTTTCTTTCTTGTCTTGTGCTAATTGTTTTGCTAATTCGGTGTCTTTTTCGTCATTACCTGTACGTTTAAAAGTACCTGCAATTGGGTGGATTTCTGCTTGTCCTTTATTAACTACTAATTGCGCTTCTGGAGAACTACCAAAGATTTTAAAATTTCCATAATCAAAATAAAACAAGTATGGTGATGGGTTAATACTTCTTAGTGCACGATAGACATTAAACTCGTCTCCTTTAAAAGATTGCGAGAATTTTTTTGATAGTACTAACTGAAACACGTCGCCTCTTGCACAATGTTTTTTTGCTAATTCTACATGCGATTTGTATTCCTCGTTGGTTAGATTAGATTCGATTTCCGAATTAGTATTAAACTCATAAGACGCAAAGTTTTTTGATCGAATAAGCTGTAATATTTCATCTATATTGTTTTCGGTTTCAAAACAATGTGCAAAAATATAGGCTTCGTTTTTAAAGTGGTTAATTGCAATTATATTTTGATATACTGCATAGTAAATATCTGGAATATCTAACGAGTTTGGTTTTTTTGAAATTTGGATATCTTCAAAATGTTTAACAGCGTCATAAGCTGTGTAGCCAAAAATACCATTATTAATAAATTTGAAATCTTTAGAATTAACTTTAAAACGCTTAGTGAATTTATGGATCATTTCTGAAACATTACGCACTTTTTTTTTCATTTCGCTTCCATCAGGAAAAGTTTGTGTAATCGCTTTTCCATCAACTTTTATAGAGGCAATTGGGTTAAAACAGATGTACGAAAAACTATTATCGTTTGCATGATAATCGCTACTTTCTAGCAAAATACTGTTTTGGTATTTATCACGTATTTTTAAGTAAATACTAACAGGTGTTATCGTGTCTGCTAATATTTTTTTATAATGGGTATATAAGCTGAATGTTTTCATAAAATGTTTTAAAAATAAAAAGGCTTGTCGTGAGACAAGCCTTTTAGTATAATGTAAATAATACGTATAGGATTTAGTTCACGACGTTTTGTTTTCGAGAGTTCCACCACCATGTATGATTTAAAGTTAGATTCATAATTATTATTAATTTCAAATATATAAATGTATTTGTTAGTTTCAAACTATTTTAAAATTTTGTTTAATTAAAAACAACATTTCCACAATTTTTATTTCTTCATATTACAATTCTATGTTTGACAATTTGCTTATTTGACAGTAATCCTATAAATTGATGTTAAACTTTTGGCTTGGTATTAAAACTATTTATAACTTTAAATTTATGAAAAAAATTATTTTAATCTTTATTGTCATTTTAGTCTCTTGTAAACAGGAAGTTAAAACAGATGACAAGGTTGAGACTGAAACAGAGAGTGAAGAAGTACAAAAACAAAACCCACTTCTTGTTTATAATTTTGAAAAGTTAGAGCCTATATTAAATTTTGAAGATGATAAAATTTATGTTATTAATTTTTGGGCAACTTGGTGTGCGCCTTGTATCAAGGAATTACCTTATTTTGAACAATTAAATGCACAGTATAAAGATAATAATGTAGAGGTTGTTTTGGTTAGTTTAGATTTTCCGAAGCAATTTGAATCTAAATTAAAACCCTTTATAGAAAAACACAATCTAAAAAGTAAGATAATAGCATTGGATGATGTAGATTCTAACAAATGGATACCTAAGATAAGTAAAGAGTGGTCAGGAGCTATTCCTGCAACACTTATATATAGTAGTAAAAACAGACAGTTTTATGAGCAGTCTTTTAATTTTGATGAATTAGTAACAACACTTAAACACTTTTAATATTATGAAACGAATAATCAAGTTAACACTTTTAGTAGCAGTAATTATTACAGTTAGTGCCTTTACAAACAAAACAGAAGTAGCACCTCTAGGATATAAAATTGGAGATGCTGTAACAGATTTTAAGCTTCAAAACATAGATGGTAAAATGGTGTCTTTAGAAGAATTTGAAGAGTCAAAAGGCTTTATAATTACCTTTACTTGTAATACCTGTCCTTATGCTGTAGCTTATGAAGATAGGATAGAGGCATTAAATAAAAAATATACTGAAAAAGGATATCCAGTAATTGCAATTATGCCAAACAACACTAAGGTTAAACCAGGAGATAATTTGGCAGAAATGAAGGAGAGAGCAGACCAAAAAGGGTTTACTTTTCCTTATTTAATTGACGAAGGTCAAGATGTTTATCCACAATTTGGAGCTACAAAAACGCCTCATATTTATATTTTAAAAAAGGAAGATGGAAAAAATATAGTTAAGTATATAGGAGCTATAGACGATAACTATCAAGATGCAGAAGCTGTAAAAGTTAAATATGTTGAAAATGCTGTAAATGCGTTATTAAACGGTGAAGAAATTAAAATAAAAGAAACTAAAGCTATAGGTTGCTCAATAAAAGTATAAATAGTTTAAAAAAAATAAAAATCCGAAATGTAACATTTCGGTTTTTTTTTCGTCTATATACTATAGAAATGTTAAATTTGACCAATAGAAAGTATTAAAATATGGCAGATTTATCGCAGGTAGATTGGACAAACCAATTAAAAGAAGATGACAACGCATTGATTCTTGACGTTAGAACAGAAGATGAAGTAGCAGAAGGAAAAATACCCAATGCACTACATATAGATATTTTTAAAGGTCAAGGTTTTATTTATGAAGTTGAAGCATTAGATAAGACTAAAAATTTTTATGTCTATTGTAAAGCAGGAGGAAGAAGTGCGCAAGCGTGTGCTATAATGAATCAATTAGGCTTTAAAAACACTTATAACCTTATGGGTGGTTTTAGCCAATGGACAGGCGAGTCTGAATAAAATCATCAATCTATGAAAACATCATCAATCATTTTAAGTTTGTGTTTAACTCTTTTTGTTTTAGGTTGTAAGCCAGACGTCCAATCAGAAATAAACGTAGTATCGCCTCAAGAAATGCAGGAGTTGTTACAACTAGATAGTGCACAATTAGTTGATGTTAGAACAGCAAAAGAATACAAAGCTGGTTATATACCAAATTCGCAAAACATAGATTTTACGTCACCTACTTTTGAAGATGATATAAAATCATTAGACAAAGAAAAGCCAGTACTTTTATATTGCCAAAAAGGAGGTAGAAGTGCCAAATGTGCAAAAAAAATGAAAGACTTAGGCTTTAAAAAGATTTATGATTTACAAGGTGGTTTCTCTAAATGGAAGCACGATGGTTTTCTTATTAATAAAAAATCTTAGTTAATTAATACAGTATAAAAAAACCAAACTTTTCAGTTTGGTTTTTTTTTGTTGAGCCGGAGCCAAGAACTTCCAACTTTTTGAATGGGGATATTGAATTAATTATCTCTAAATCAGTAATATTTGATAATCGAATCGTTTAACCATCGTTGTAAACAAGATTTTCTTATTTTATATGTAATTGCATATATAAATCCATTATTTGTTTTATTTATATGTTTTAGCATATAAATAAGTATATTTGTGTATAATTATATTTAATTACATATAATGAAAGAATTATCAGATTTTGTAAAAGAACGTAGAAAAGAAGTCGATTTAACTCAAGA
>JALZUT010000153.1 GCA_023300575.1 Olleya sp. | reverse complement strand
TGTGAAAACAATAGATTTCATCATATTTCTACAGACGAAGTATATGGTACTTTAGGCCAAACAGGGTTGTTTACCGAGGACACACATTATGCGCCAAACAGTCCGTATAGTGCTTCAAAAGCAGCTTCAGATTTTGTGGTAAGAAGCTATTTTCACACCTATGGAATGAATGTTGTAACCACTAATTGTTCTAACAATTATGGACCAAAGCAGCATAACGAAAAACTAATACCAACCATTATTAGAAAAGCAATTTCTGGTGAAAATATTCCTATTTATGGAGACGGAAAAAACATAAGAGATTGGTTATATGTTTTAGATCATTGTAAAGGTATTGACTTAGTTTATAAAACAGGAAAAGCAGGAGAAACTTATAATATAGGAGGAAGAAACGAGCGTAATAATTTATACATAGTAGATACTATTTGTTCTCTTTTAGATGAAATTAAGCCAGCTTCAAAATCTTATAAAGAACAAATCACTTTTGTAAAAGATAGACCAGGACACGATTTTAGATATGCGATTGATGCTACAAAAATTGAAAATGATTTAGGGTGGAAAGCAGATGAAAATTTTGAGTCTGGAATACGAAAAACAATTGATTGGTATTTAGAAAAATACAATAGCTAATAAATAACTACATGAAAGGAATTATACTAGCAGGAGGATCCGGAACCAGACTACATCCTTTGACTAAAGTGTTAAGTAAACAATTGATGCCTATCTATGATAAGCCAATGATTTACTATCCTTTATCTACTTTAATGCATGCGGGAATAAGAGAAATATTAATTATTTCTACACCAGAGCATTTACCACTTTTCAAACAATTATTAGGAGATGGAAGCCACTTAGGATGTGATTTTCAATATGCAGTGCAAGATGCACCAAACGGATTAGCAGAAGCGTTTATAATTGGAGCTGACTTTGTTGGTGATGATAAAGTAGCGCTTATTTTAGGTGACAATATTTTTTACGGAACAGGGTTATCGGATTTATTAAAATCTAATAACAACCCAGATGGTGGTATAGTTTATGCTTACCATGTTAATGATCCTGAACGTTACGGAGTAGTAAATTTTGACAAAGAAGGAAAAGCACTTTCTATAGAGGAAAAACCTGAAAAACCTAAGTCAAATTATGCAGTTCCAGGTGTATATTTTTATGATAATACAGTAATAAATATTGCAAAAAACATAAAACCAAGCCATAGAGGCGAGTTAGAAATAACAGACATTAATAAAGAGTATTTAAAACAAGGAAAACTACAAGTTTCAATTTTAGATAAAGGAACAGCCTGGTTAGATACAGGTACGTTTAATTCATTAATGCAAGCCTCACAATTTGTTCAAGTCATAGAAGAACGTCAAGGATTAAAAATTGGCGCAATAGAAGAAGCTGCATATAGTAGCGGTTTTATAACTAAACAACAATTAATAGACCTGGCAACACCATTACTTAAAAGTGGGTATGGTGCCCATTTAATTAGTCTTGTAAATCAAGAGTAAGATGAAATCTATAAAAACAAACCTAAAAGACTGTTATATCTTAGAACCTACTGTCTTTGGTGATGAAAGGGGCTATTTTTTTGAGAGCTACAATAAAAATAAGTTTGAATCTTTTATTGAAAAAGAAGTTAATTTTATTCAAGATAACGAAGCGTTTTCAAATAAAGGCGCACTACGTGGACTTCATTTTCAAAAAGGAGAACACGCTCAAGCAAAACTAGTTAGAGTCACTCAAGGCACAGTAATAGATGTAGCTGTAGACTTGCGACAAGACTCAGACACTTTTTTGCAACATATTGCTATAGAATTATCAGCAGATAATAAAAAGCAATTATTTGTGCCTAGAGGTTTTGCTCATGGATACATTGTTTTAAGTGATACAGCAGTATTTAATTATAAATGTGACAATTGGTACAATAAGTCATCAGAAGGAGGCGTCATTTATAATGATGAAACACTTAATATTGATTGGAAATTAAGTCCTGATCAATTTATAATATCTGATAAAGACAAAATCTTACCAAGAATAAAAGAGTTGTTTTAATGAAAAAAATCCTTGTTACAGGAGCCAACGGTCAGTTAGGGCAATGCCTTAAAAAACAATCTAACGACTTTAAATCGTTAGATTTTGTCTTTTTAGGTAGTAGTCAATTAGACATTACTAATGGCGATCAAATAAACTCAGTTTTTAAAGAGTCAGATTTTGATTTCTGTATAAATTGTGCAGCATATACAGCTGTAGATAATGCTGAAGACGAAAAACAGACAGCTCATAAAGTAAATACTTTGGGACCCAAAAACTTAGCAGAGGCTTGTAAAAAATTTGACGTCCATTTAATGCATATATCAACAGATTTTGTTTTTGATGGTAATACTGACAAACCCTATAAAGAGACTGAGACAACAAATCCTATAGGTGTTTATGGAGACACAAAATTAGAAGGTGAAAAACTAATAGCTTCTATTTTAGATAATTTTTATATTATCAGAACCTCTTGGCTATATTCCGAGTATAACAACAATTTTGTTAAAACAATGCTTAGGCTAGCTTCAGAAAGGGAAGAGTTAAGCATAGTAAACGATCAATTTGGGACACCTACAAACGCTAACGACTTAGCAAAAGCAATAATTAAAATAATTGAAAATGGTAATACTAATTTTGGTGTCTATCATTACAGTAATTTAGGTGTAGCAACATGGTTTAAGTTTGCAGAGGCTATATTTAAAATTACTAACACAAAAATTAAAATTAATCCAGTAAGTACAGAAGCGTTTAAAACAAAAGCCAAAAGACCAAAATATAGTGTGCTAGATAAAACAAAAATCATAAAAGCGTTTGATTTAGAAATTCCTAATTGGGAATTAAGCTTAGAAGAACATCTTAAAATCAAAAATTAATATTTATCATTGTTAATAGAGAATGATGTATACAAATAAATATCATAATATAGACCTATCAAGTTTATCCTTTTTAGTAACAGGAGGAGCAGGGTTTATTGGTTCAAATATTGTAGAATACTTGCTAAGATATAATGCTAAAAAAGTAGTTGTACTTGATAATTTAGCAACAGGAAAATTAGACAACTTATTAGAGTTTAGCGAATTGCCTAATTTCACTTTTATAAAAGGTGATATTACAAATATTGAAGACTGTACACACGCAATGCAAGACGTTGACTATATATTGCATCAGGCAGCATTAGGATCAGTTCCAAGATCTATAAAAGACCCAATAGCTTCAAATAATGCCAATATCAATGGGTTTTTAAATATATTGGTAGCTGCTAAAGATTCTAGCTCTGTAAAAAGACTTGTGTTTGCAGCATCATCAAGTACCTATGGAGATAGTAAAACACTTCCTAAAAAAGAAGAAAATATTGGTAAGCCTTTATCGCCATATGCTGTTACTAAATATGTAAATGAGTTGTATGCCGATGTGTTTTATAAAACATACGGATTAGAAACTATAGGCTTACGTTACTTTAATGTTTTTGGACAAAAGCA
This sequence comes from Olleya sp., assembly GCA_023300575.1. Lineage (GTDB taxonomy): Bacteria > Bacteroidota > Bacteroidia > Flavobacteriales > Flavobacteriaceae > Olleya. Next base: position 3,823 of record JALZUT010000153.1, on the reverse strand, counting down.
AGATCCAAATGGTGCATATGCAGCAGTTATCCCTAAGTTTATTGGTAAAATGTTAAAGGATGATGATATTTTAATTAATGGAGATGGAGAACACTCAAGAGATTTCACTTACATTGAAAATGTAGTTCAGGCCAATATTAAATCTGCTTTAACAAATAATAATAAAGCTATAAATCAAATTTTTAATGTAGCATGTGGAGAAAGAGTAAGTTTAAACCAACTTACTAAAAATATTTTAACACATCTTAAAAGTTTAAGTTTAGCAAGCAATAGTACCATAAATTATGGTCCGGAAAGGGCAGGAGACGTTAAACACTCGCTAGCTAGTGTAGATAAGGCAAAAAAATTAATAGATTATAGTCCTAATATTAAGTTTGAAGAAGGATTAAAACAGACAATAGCTTGGTTTAGAAGGTAATAATTAAATGGAAGATAAAATTGCAATAATAGGTTTAGGTTATGTAGGATTACCTTTAGCGGTTGAGTTTGCTAAAAAATACCAGGTAATTGGATTTGATATTAATGTACAAAGAGTAGAAGATTTAAGATTGGCTAATGATAAAACACTTGAAGTTAATAAAACAGATCTAAATAAAGTGCTTTCTGATAGTAATACTAAAGGGTTGTTTTTAACTAATGAAGCAAAGGAAATAGAGTCTGCCAATATATTTATTGTGACTGTACCTACACCAGTTGATAAAAACCACAAACCAATATTAACACCATTAATAGAGTCTTCTATAACTGTCGGTAAAGTTTTAAAAAAAGGAGATATTGTTATTTACGAATCAACGGTATATCCAGGAGTTACAGAAGATGAGTGTGTCCCTATTTTAGAAAAAAATAGTGGATTAAAATTTAATAAAGATTTTTATTGTGGTTATTCTCCAGAACGAATTAATCCAGGAGATAAAAACAGAACGATAACAAAAATTAAAAAAGTAACCTCTGGATCAACACCAGAGATTGGAGAGCGAGTAAACCAATTGTATGCCTCAATTATAACCGCTGGGACACATTTAGCACCTTCTATAAAAGTAGCTGAAGCAGCAAAAGTTATAGAAAATGCACAACGTGATATTAATATTGCATTTGTAAATGAATTGGCTAAAATTTTTAACAAACTAGAGATAGATACACACGCAGTATTAGAGGCAGCAGGTACCAAATGGAATTTTTTACCATTTAAACCAGGATTAGTCGGAGGTCACTGTATAGGTGTAGACCCTTATTATCTAGCTCAAAAAGCACAAGAAGTCGGTTATCATCCAGAAATCTTGTTAGCAGGAAGACGCTTAAATGATAGTATGGGAGAATATGTAGCTACACAAGTCCTTAAATTAATGGTAAAAAATGATATTGATGTTAAAAACGCTAAAGTTTTGATGTTAGGTATAACATTTAAAGAAAATTGTCCAGACATTAGAAACTCTAAAGCTGTTGATGTTTACAATACCTTAAAATCTTTTAATATGCAAGTTGATGTTTTTGATTCCTGGGCTTCTGTAAAAGAAGTTAAAGAAAAACTTAATATTGATTTAATATTAAAAACAGAAAACCAAAAATATGATGCAATCATACACACTGTTAGTCATAAACAATTCATTGATCTTAAACTAGATACTCTTAAAAACACAAAATGTGTTGTTTATGATGTTAAAGGAACATTAAACATTAAAGATGTTGATGCGAGACTGTAATTTTTATATAATTCTTACAATCAGAAATGCTTGACAAATAGTTTCTTTTAAAAAAATGATATATTTGACTCTGCCCATAATTTACAACTATTAAATTCAATTATAAAAATGAATAAAAACCTACAAATAGCAATTCAAGCAAGTTTAGAAGCTGGAAAAGTAATCATGCAAGTATATGATACAGCATTTGATGTAGAAATAAAAGACGACAAATCACCCTTAACAGAAGCTGACAAAAAAGCTAATGATATTATAAATTCCTATCTGATAAAAACAGAATATCCAATTATCAGTGAAGAAAACAAGCAAACAGATTTTTCTACAAGAAAAAACTGGTCAACTTGTTGGGTTGTAGATCCTGTAGATGGAACAAAAGAATTTATAAAACGAAACGGAGAATTTACAGTAAACATTGCTTTAGTAACAAACGGTAAACCAGAATTAGGTGTTATATATGTACCAGCTACCAAAACAATTTATGTAGCAAATGTAACAACAAAAGAAGCTTTTAAAGCTAAGCTTAACACTCATGATGCTTCTTTAGAAGAGGTTATTAATTCTGCAATAGCACTAAAACCAAAAGGACTAGATTCTAAACCTGTACAAGTAGTAGGTAGTCGCTCACACATGAGTCAAGAAACACTAGACTTTGTCAATAGTATAAAAAAAGAAGGAAAAGACGTTGAGGTAGTTTCTAAAGGAAGCTCTTTAAAGTTTTGTTTAGTAGCAGAAGGAAATGCTGATGTATACCCCAGATTTGCCCCAACAATGGAATGGGACACTGCTGCAGGTCAAGCCATTTGTAATGCAGTTGGTATAGATGTTATTTCACAAGAGACAAAAAAATCGCTTTTATACAATAAAGAAAATCTATTAAATCCTTGGTTTTTAGTGTCTAAAAACTAAATATGGTTAAGCTAAAAAAAGCATCACATTTACGCAGTATTCTTAAAGGAATTTCTTGGCGTTTTATTGCATTAGCAGACACAATTGTAGTTGTACTTCTAGTCACTTGTTTTTTAGGCGATTGTAGTTTAGAGAGTGCACTAAAAATAGGTGCATCAGAGTTTTTATTAAAACTTGCTATTTTCTATTTTCATGAAAGAATATGGTTAAGACATCTCGGAAAACAAGCAACAACAAACAAAGAAATCCTATATAAGTCCATTTCATGGCGTATTATTGCCACTACAACGACTTTTATAATTTCAGGAATCGTGTTAAATGGCTTTGATGAAGTTGCTCTTTATATTGCGCTTACTGAGCTATTTACTAAATTTGTATTGTACTACGTACACGAAAAAATTTGGTTAAAACTACCGTTAGGAAAAATTAGAAACTATTTTTTAGGAAGAAAATAAAAATAATGAAAGAAAATATTATTCCACATAGCTATCAAGTCTCAAGAACCGATAGACAAAAAAACAACAAACACAATTCTTTTTTAATGTGGTTTACAGGCCTTTCAGGTTCTGGAAAATCTACAATTGCTAATGTTGTAGAACAAGAATTATATAAACTAGGCATAAAAACCTATACGCTTGATGGAGATAACATTAGAAAAGGAATAAATAAAGACCTTACTTTTGCTCCAGAAGATAGAACTGAAAACATTAGACGTATAGCAGAAGTTTCTAATTTAATGATTGATGCGGGTTTAGTAACTTTAGCAGCTTTTGTATCACCTTACAAAAAAGATAGGGAGAATATAAAAAATATCGTCAAAGATGTTAACTTTGTCGAGATTTATGTTAATACTAGTGTTGAAGAGTGTGAACGAAGAGATGTAAAGGGTCTGTATAAAAAGGCAAGAGCAGGAGAAATAAAAAACATGACCGGAATTTCTGCACCTTATGAAGCACCAGTAAATCCAGATATTGAAATAAAAACAGAAGAAAAAACGGTTGATGAAGCAGTTCAGGATATCATGAACTTTATTAAACCAAAACTAAAAGTATAACAATGAGTAGTAAATATTACTTAAATTATTTAGACGAATTAGAAAGCGAAGCTATCTTTATTTTACGAGAAGTTTGGGCACAATTTGAAAATCCAGTAATTATGTTTTCTGGAGGAAAGGATTCAATTTTAGTAACACATTTAGCAAAAAAAGCATTCTATCC
>JALZUT010000152.1 GCA_023300575.1 Olleya sp. | reverse complement strand
AATATTAAAACAGTTACCTAATAGTTTTATTGCTAATATAAAAACAAGTGAAGGTGACGATTTAGTTTTAATAGAGAAAAATAAAAGTAAAATAAAGATAATAAGTGATAACAATAAGACATCTCTTATAAGTAATAAAGTGTTTTTAGAACAATGGAACGGAATAATAGTAGCTATTGAAAAAGATGAATCTGTAAAAGAAACCATTTCCAATCCTGTTATAAAATTAGCAAAGTGGGTAATGGCATTATTTGCTATACTGCTTACTGGTTATTTATTACTATCCTCTGGCAATACGTTTACAATTTCACATTTTTTATTAAGTATTGTAGGTTTAGTGGTGAGTTTATTTATTTTAAAGCACGAACTTGGTTTACAGTCTAGTGCAGCAAATAGCTTTTGTAATTTATCTAAAAAAACAAGTTGCGATGCTGTTTTAAATTCAAAAGGCGCAACGTTATTCGGTCTCTTTAAGTTAAGCGACGTTAGTGTAACCGCATTTTCTTGTTGTTGCGTATTCTGGTTTTTATCTTTTGTAAGTAATTCAATTAATACTTCAATAATGTCAATAGTTACGCTATTGGCATTTCCGTTTGTAATATATTCAGTGTACTACCAATATAATGTAGTAAAAAAATGGTGTCCATTGTGTTTGGCAATAGCATCTGTTTTATTGCTTCAAATTGGAGTTTTATTTTTTACTGGTTTTACTATAGAATCTATAGTAATAGATACAAAAAGTGTAGTTCTATTTTCTCTAGCAATTATTCTTTCTATTAGCTTTTGGAGCTTTTTTAAACCATTGTTAAAGAAAAAAGAGTCTTTAGAAAAAGTAGAAATTGAACATTATAAGTTTAAACGCAACTTTTCTTTATTCAATGTGCTTAGTAATCAAGGTGATACCTTGAAAGCGTTTACTCCAATTTCTGGGGAAATTAAATTAGGTAATCCAGACGCTTCTACACAACTAGTAATTGTAACAAGTCCTTTATGTTTTTTCTGTAAAGATGCGCACAACGACATCGAGCATTTGTTAAAAAGAATTGGAGATAAAATAAATGTAGTTATAAGGTTTAATGTTACAAATTATACTGAAGATAACATGTTATATAAAATAACATCAAAACTTATCGAAACTTACAATATAAGAGGAGAAAAACAGACTCTTAAACTTCTGGATGAAGTCTATAGTGATGCTATTAATCTAGAAAAATGGTTAAAGAATCAAGACTATAAAATTTCAAATTTATACAATTCTATTTTAAAACAACAAAGTGAATGGTGTACAGATAACGCAATAAACTTTACGCCAGCTTTATATTTAAATGGTAGGTTATTTCCAAAAGAGTACGATAGAAAAGACCTTGTCTTTTTTATAGACGATTTAATAGAGCAACAAAACACTTCAACTTCAATAAATCAAGCTATAGCTTCATAACAATATTCTTTCGCGAAGAGTAGACATAAATAGTGAGTGTCTATAAATGTTCACTATAATTTTAATTACTAAATATTTTAATTATGAAAAATTTAAAAAATCTAGGTGAAATCCTTAACAAAGAAGAACAGCAGTCTATTAATGGTGGAGTATTTGAATATCGTTGTCAAGTAGGTTGTGCTAATAAATCTAAGGGTCAATCATGCTATGGATCAGGAACGGCTCCAAATTGTAAATGTCCAGGGATATGTTCAAATTTTAGTACTCTAGGGCAAGGCGGAGCATTGGTTTGTGATCCTAATTAAAAATTTCAATTACTAGTAAAAGGGTTCAATCTAATTGACTTAAAATCTTTTAATTATTCGTGTTGTAACAATATTCTTTCGCGAATAGTAGACATAAATAGTGAGTGTCTATAAATGTTCACTATAATTTTAATTACTAAATATTTTAATTATGAAAAATTTAAAAAATCTAGGAAAAATCCTTAACAAAGAAGAGCAACAATCTATTAATGGAGGTTGGGCAACAGATACTTGTTTTAAAGCCTGTCTTCAAGGTTGCTCTAACCCATTTTTTGAGAGATGTGGTTGTGGTTTTTGTTAATAAAATGAGTGACAATTATTAATATTCACATAGAGCAGGATGTTTTTACCTGCTCTATTTTATCTCCAAGATAAATTGAAAAAATTTCCAACATACATACAAACCGAATCTAAAGATTGTGGGCCAACGTGCATTAAAATTTTAGCCAAACATTATGGCAAAACAATTAATACCCAACAGTTACGTCAATTAAGCGAAACGACAAGAGAGGGAAGTAGCTTGTTAGGTTTAAGTGAAGCTGCAGAATCTATTGGTTTTCGTTCGTTAGGCGTTAAATTATCTTATAAAAAATTATTAGAAGCACCATTACCTTGTATAGTACATTGGAATAAAAACCATTATGTAATACTCTATAAAATTAAAAATGATAAGGTATATATATCAGATCCTGCGCATGGTTTAATAACATATACTAAAAAAGACTTTATTAAATTTTGGATTGGCAATAATGCAGAAGACACTACAGAAGAAGGTATCGTTCTTTTAATAGATCCAACACCTAAATTTTATCAATCAGAATTTGAAGAAGACGAGAAATTTGGTTTTAGCTTCATCTTCAAATATTTATACAAATACAAAAAATTTGTAATCCAACTCATCATTGGTTTACTAGCAGGAAGTTTACTGCAACTTATCTTACCTTTTTTAACACAAAGCATTGTAGATGTTGGTATTAATAATCGAGATCTAAATTTTATATACCTCATACTCTTTGCTCAAATTGCCTTATTTATTGGTAAAGCAAGTCTCGAAATTATAAGAAGCTGGATTCTTTTACACTTAAGCACACGTATTAATATTTCTCTTATTTCAGATTTTTTTATCAAACTCATGAAACTACCAATTGCGTATTTTGATGTACGTATGACAGGAGATTTATTACAACGCATCAACGATCATAAACGAATAGAACGCATACTAACAACATCCTCATTAACCGTTATATTTTCTTTTTTCAATCTTATTATTTTCAGTTTAGTACTTGGGTATTATAGTTTACAAGTATTTAGTTTTTTTGTTTTGGGAAGCATACTCTATTTTGGTTGGGTATTATTCTTTTTCAAAAAGAGAGCAGAACTAGATTATAAGAGATTTGCTGAGGTAAGTAGTGAGCAAAGTAAAGTTATAGAGCTGATTAGTGGTATGCAAGAAATTAAATTACATAATGCAGAAAGACGCATGCGTTGGAATTGGGAATACGTTCAAGCGCGTTTATTTAAAGTAGCTTCAAAAAGCCTAGCCTTAGAGCAAACCCAAAGCGTGGGTTCTAATTTTATTAACGAGCTAAAAAACATGTTCATTACTGTATTATCAGCAAAACTGGTAATAGATGGAGATATTACTTTAGGGATGATGCTAGCTATAAGTTATATCGTTGGGCAATTAAATGGACCAATAAACCAACTCATAAGCTTTATGAGAGATATCCAAGACGCAAAAATATCTATAGATCGATTAGGTGAAATCCATAACATGGAAGATGAAGAAAAACCAAGCGATAAAAAAATAACCACAATACCAGATAATGCGACTTTAATCTTAAAGAAAATTTCATTTAGATATACAGGTGCATTAAAACCAGTCTTAAAAAAACTATCACTTACCATACCAGCTAATAAAACAACAGCAATAGTAGGCGTAAGTGGCTCTGGTAAAACAACATTAATGAAAATGCTATTACGTTTTTATGAACCAGATAAGGGTGAAATACACGTAAACAACATAAACCTTAATACAATTTCCCAACAAACTTGGCGAGCAAACTTAGGTGTAGTCATGCAAGAAGGCTATGTTTTTAATGATACGATTGCCAATAACATTGCAGTAGGACAAGATTATATAGATGAAAAGAAATTGGCACACGCAATAGATGTAGCGAATATTCAAGATTATATAGATGGATTGCCATTAGGCTATAATACTAAAATAGGAGCCGAAGGATCTGGATTAAGTACAGGACAAAAGCAACGTTTATTTATTGCACGAGCAGTATATAAAAATCCTAAATTTTTGTTTTTTGATGAAGCAACGTCTGCTTTAGATGCAAATAACGAAAAAGTAATTATGAGTAAATTAAATACTTTTTTTAGAGACAAAACAGCAATAGTTATAGCGCATAGACTAAGTACAGTAAAAAATGCACATCAAATTGTGGTACTTGATAAAGGAAAAATAGTAGAAGTAGGAAACCATAACGAGTTAATAGCATTAAAAGGGAACTATTATAATTTGGTTAAAAACCAGTTAGAATTAGGGAAATAAACTATCATTCTTGAGAAGTCAGGAATGACAAAGAAATTCTTTCGCGAGGAACAGACACAAGTCTTGAGTGTCTTTAAATGATCAAGATTTCAAACAATTTATTAAATAATTTAAATATGAAAAATTTATTAAACTTAGGGACAGTTTTAAACGCAACTGAACAAAAA
>JALZUT010000151.1 GCA_023300575.1 Olleya sp. | reverse complement strand
AAAAGCAAAAGCATTAGCGCTTATTGTTTTGTTAGAGATTTAAACGAAGTTGATTATAGTAATAGACTTAGAATAAGAGATTTGATTAAAGAATTGTAAATACTAAGATTTTAGATCACTTATAATAAACGAATAAAAAAAAGCAAACCAAATTGGTTCGTTTTTTAATTTAATACATTTTTTACGCAACCTTTTTAAGTTTTAAGCATCTATTAAATATTAACCAAATATTCTAACCATGAAAAGACCTACTACATTATTATTTTTATTATTAATACTTACGTCATTTAGTTGCTCTGAGGATAGAGATGATAATACCCTAAGTTTAAGTGATGCTAAATTTAATTCAGAAAACGAACTCTTTAGATACTTAGATGAAGTAACCTCAGATACGACACAATGTATCGATTTTGTTTATCCATTAAGTATTGTTACTTACAATCAATTTGATACTGAAGTAAATAGACAACTACTTAATACTGATTTTGAATTCTTTAATCTATTATCAAACCTTCCAAATGACTTATATATAAGTCTAAGTTACCCAATTACAAGTGTTGATTCAGTTGGAGTAGAATTAGAAGTAAATAATAACGAAGACTTAGCCCAAACAATAGAAAATTGTCTAAGAGAAGATGAAATAGAAAATAATGTAACTGTATTTAGTGGAGGAAATGGAGGAGGCTTATCAGCGTGTAGCTGGAAGATTACTCATTTAGTTGACAATATAACGACTTATAACAACTCTGTTTTAAGTAACTATACAGATGGAACTTCTTTTCTGTATCATAATGGAGACTCTTATGAAGGAAATTATATTTTCTACTACATAAATGATGTTATGCATCTTAATTTTTTCTTTGAAGATGAAACTATTGGATTAAATTTTAATTTTGATTGGGAAGTTTTAGAGACTAATCCTAATTATTTTGAAATAGAAAATATAGATAATAGCATATTTGCATTTGATAAAGTTTGTGTGGCTTGTGACGAAACACTTACATTTCAAGAATGTGAATTAGAAAACGTTCCAGATACTGCTTCGTTTTTAATAAACTCTTTTAATAAATGCATATTATTTAATCAATCTATTTATGAGGATATTAATAATTATGAAATTTCAGCATATTTGACAGTCCTAGATGCTGAGAACTTAATAAACAAAATTGAAACTAACTTACACTTAAATACAATAAATCCAGAAATTATATATTTTAGAGTTGATAATATTGAAGACAATACTTTTGAAATTATTGAAGTCAATCTAGAAGTAGAACAATGTTAAAACTTATAAATAAAAAAAAGCGAACCAAATTGGTTCGCTTTTTTTATGAAAATATTTGGCTTCTTAAAACATGATATTATTTACATTTCTGCAATTTCATTTTCTGAAATATAATCTAATATAATTTTTTTCATTTTTTTTGCATATTTATGATTTAATTTAAAATCCTGACGTTTAAGTCCATGAGTCTTATTTAACCAATTTTTAAAATTGATAAAAGCACTTTTTCTTTTATTTTGATAATAATCATAACGTTTGTTCTTATCGTTTATTATTTTAATAATTTTACCTTTTGAAATAACAAATGTTTTTTTGCATTTGTAAGGTAATTTTCCAAGTAACTTATCTAAGTCTGAATAATAGGTAGAATTAACAACTACAGTATTTCCTTTAGTACTAACAATTTCTATCTCTTCATTTTCTTGCATTATATTTGCCCAAGAATAATAATGAGCATACTCTTTTTTATTTTTATTAATCACACTGGTACTCTGCCAATATTCCATAAAATTTTTATGTAGCATATTAATAGTAGCAATGGAATCTTTTTTATTGAAGTTTTCAATGTAATCTTCTACAATTTTTAAATTTTTATTCTGTGAAAAAGCAGAAATTAAAAAAAGGCATAAAATAAGTGTTAAGTAGGATTTTTTCATAATATTAAGGTTTTATTTGGGATTAAAAAGATACTTTTAAACCAGCTTAAAAACAAATAAAATCGTTGAAACGCTTAAAAATTTAACATATCTAATATTTAACATTCTTAATTCCTACAACTACTATTTAATAAACTACAAAACAAAAGAGGCTGTCTTTTCAGACAGCCTCTTTTTATTAAGATTCACTTATGTGAATTAAAAAATCAGTTTTTATATATGCAATGGACGGTCATCAGTAGCTGCTAAAGCTGCTTCTTTTACTGCTTCTGCAAATGTTGGATGTGCGTGTGACATACGTGAGATGTCTTCTGCAGATGCTCTAAATTCCATAGCGACAACCGCTTCTGCAATTAAATCTGCACAACGTGCACCAATCATATGTACACCAAGCACTTCGTCTGTATTTTTATCTGCAAGGATTTTTACAAATCCATCAAGATCTCCTCCTGCTCTGGCACGACCTAATGCTCTAAAAGGAAATTGACCAACTTTATATACTGTTCCAGCTTCTTTTAATTGGTCTTCTGTTTTACCAACAGCTGCTACTTCTGGCCATGTGTAAACAACACCAGGAATTAAGTTATAATCTATATGTGGTTTTTGACCTGCTAAAGTTTCGGCTACAAAAACACCTTCTTCTTCTGCTTTATGCGCTAACATTGCACCTTTTACAACATCTCCAATTGCATAAATATTACTAACACTAGTTTGTAAATGGTCATTAACTTCTATTTGTCCTCTATCAGTTAATGTTACACCTGCTGCTTCAGCATTTAAACCATCTGTATAAGGACGACGTCCAACAGATACTAAACAATAGTCTCCTTTAAACTCAACTATTTCTCCTTTTTTGTTTTCAGCTTTTACAATTACCTCATCTCCTTTACGTTCTACAGATTGTACTTTATGAGACATCATCATTTTAAATTTAGCCTTTTTAAAGACCTTATTTAACTCTTTAGATAATGCAGCATCCATTGTTGGAAGGATTCTGTCCATATACTCGATAACAGTTACTTCTGCACCAAGACGTCTGTAAACTTGACCTAACTCTAAACCTATAACGCCTCCTCCAATCACAATCATGTGTTTAGGGATTTCTTTAAGTTTTAAAGCTTCAGTTGATGTGATTACACGTTCTTTATCTAAGGTAATAAAAGGTAAGTTTGATGGCTTACTACCTGTTGCTATAATGATGTTTTTTGCTTCTATTTTGCCTGCATCTTTGCCTTCTATCTTAATATGAGTTGCATCTATAAAACTTCCTAAACCTTCGTATACATCAATCTTGTTTTTTTTCATTAAAAAGTCAATTCCGCCAGTAGTTTGATCTACTACAGATTGCTTACGACCAATCATTTTTTCTAGATTTACTTTGATATCTCCAGGTATTTCAATTCCATGATCTTCAAAATGTTTAGTTGCTTCTTCATAATGATGTGAAGACGCTAATAATGCTTTACTTGGAATACATCCTACGTTAAGACATGTTCCTCCTAAAGTTGAATATTTTTCTATAATTGCAGTTTTCATGCCTAATTGCGCGCAACGGATTGCTGCTACGTAACCACCAGGTCCAGATCCTATTACTGCTACATCGTATTGACTCATAATTGTTATATGTTTCGCTTTCGCTGAAATTGATAAATTTTGAACAACAACAAAAATACAATTTTGAATGATTAATTACGAATTTTGAAACCCAATATTAAATGATAACTATTTAATTTTCTCCTTCTATATCATCTAAAATCCATTCTAGTTCTGGATCTTTATTATTAAGTCTGTCTTGGTAGCTAGGTAATACCTCTACATCTGGTTTTACACCATAACCATCTGGAGTTGTTTTTTGCTTTGTATCGATATGTGCTAAACCTATTCTGGCAATAACTTTAGTATTAGGTAGTTGGTAAATTTTATACATACCAGCTACTGTACCATTATAAGCACCTCCTGTTTCTTCTCCTACAAAAGTGGCACGATTTGTTCCTTCTAATTGAGAAGATAATACCGAAGAGGCAGAAAATGAGTTACCATTAATTAATACATAAATTTTACCTTTAAAATTATTTGGTTTTGCTTCTTGCTCTTTTGCAGATTTAAACTTGTAAAGCAGTTTTCCGTCTTTTTTACTAACTCTAAGCAAATCAACTACAGCTAATCCTGGTGATAAAAGTGCGCCAAAAATTTTAGTTCCTGTTGAGCTTGAATTACTCATCAAACTTTTTAGGATTGGAAAACGTGTTTTAACTTCACTTTTATTAATAAAGGTGTAATTTTTATCTGTTAAGTACGAATATAAGTAGTCAATCTCTGCTAAACGCCCTCCAAAATTGTCTCTTAAATCAATAATTAATGTTTTAGTTTTTAACGAGTCTAAAATTGAAAATGCGTCGTCATAAAACGCTTTGTAATTTCCTGATTGAAAAATTCTTATTTTCATTAAAGCTGTAATACTATCCTTACCAACAAAATTTAGATTTCTATTATAAACCTTAATTTTTGGCATAAATGGTTTTGGTACGTAACCATACTTACTATTAAATTTATGCTTGGCTTTTGATTCTACTTTTCTAGATTTTTTTTCTGCTTTAAGTACAGCTTTAGATTTTGTTGAATTTACTAATCTTATAGAATCTCTTTTAATAGAGTCTTTTTTAATTTGAACAGTATCTTTAGCAGAAACTCTTTTAAATTTTTTAATAAAAGTAGAATCTCTACTTTTTAATGTAAACAAAATACTGTCAAAACGCCCTTTATCGATTGCGTAATAACGCATAAATCGTTTACCAACAATTCTATTGTGCAAAGTCGTATTATAACCATCTGAGGCAATAAGTGGCTTATACTTTTTAATCAAATCTTGTGCTGTTTCATCTTCGATCTTTAAAACTTCAGCATGTTTTAAAATAGAATCATTACCAACAGCATCTGCTATAAAAAGTTTATTATCCAAGTATTCAAAATCTAAATTATTAATATCAAATCGCATAGCTCTAAGCTTAGCTCTTTCTTTTTTATCAAACTTTTTACTAGGTGGTGAAACAGACATGTGACCTTGACCAACATACTTTGTAACCATTGCTAATTGCTTATAAAAAGTACGACTATCCATTGGTCTGTTAATCGCGTTTTTTAGGCTATCAAATTTAAAATCTAAGGTTTCTTTAGACGTAAATTGATATAAACGTGGATGGTTACGTTGTAACTGTTTATAAACCTTATCTAGGTCTTGATGCAAATCTTTAACTGGATGCATTTTGGTTACTTGTGCATTGTATTTTTCAACACTTGCGCAAGACACTAATAACAATGTAATAATTAGTAAAGTAAATAGCTTTTTCATTTAATTAAAGATTTTAAGTAATAGTGGTTCTAATTATAAAGACGCAAAGAAAGTAAAAAAGGTTGCCTTGAACTAGTTGTTTATATTATATTTAAGATGGAAATCCTAGCATGTCTCCCATTCCGACAGTAAATAACCAACACCCAAAAATAGCATGTTCTATACTAACTAAAAGTGTGGATTTTGTTTTTTTAAAAGTGAAAGCAAATAGTAAGCCACCTAAAAAAGTAAGGATTAAAACTAGCGTGTTTTTAAAAAACAAATGTGCTAGCGCAAATACTATTCCGTTTATAAATAATAACATATTTTGATTAGAAAATACCTTTTGATAACGTTGAAAAAAAAAGGTTCTATAAATTAACTCTTGTGGATAAACAGAAAAAACACTGTACACAAACAGTATAATAAGCCAAAGTAATGGCTTATTAAGCACTACTATAAAAAGGTTAGAACGGTCTGTAAAATAAACAAAAAGCGAAGTGATTATTGCTATTAAAATGAGTTTAATTAGGGTTTGCTTCCAAAACTGTTTCCAGTTAAGGTTTTGATTTACTTTAAAAGAATTCTGTTCTACTTTAAGCAAAACATAGAGGATATAACAAAAACCAATTAATCCAACACTCGCTTTTATAAAGACTGGAAAATCAATAGTAAATGCTATTGGAATTATAATAAAGATTATAAAAAATTCTATTAGTTTATAGGTTTTAGATTGCATCATATTTAAACAGGAATGGCTGTAGTGCTTTTTACTTCGTTAATAACAAACATACTATGTGTACTACCAATATGATTAATACTAGTTAATTTATTAACCATAAACTCTCTAAAAGCTTCCATATCTTTTACAATTACTTTTAATAAATAATCATAATCACCACTTACATGATGACACTCTAAGACCTCTGATAATTTGGCTACATCTTTTTCAAATTGCACAACATACTCTTGAATATGTTGTGAGAGTTTTATATGGCAAAACGCTACAAAACTTTTATCTATTTTTTCTTTTTTAACTAAAGCAACATACTTATTAATGACACCATTATGCTCCAGCTTTTTAATGCGCTCAAAAATAGCTGTAACAGATAAATTTAAGGCATTAGAAAGTGCTTTATTAGTCTGCTTACTATCATTTTGAAGTAATTTAAGTAGTTTTTTATCGATATCATCAAACGTCATAATCGAAAAATTTTCAGTTAAAGTTAATTAATTTCAAATTTAAATAAATTTAAATCTACTTTTTAGTTAAATAACAGTTTTATTTTCCTAATAAACAATTATCCATTGACTATTATTCTAATAAAGTTGATATTTGGTATAAACTAAAAACAATTCATTATGGCATTTAAACCAGCAAATAACATTCAAGATTTACAATACTTCGGTGAGTTTGGAGGTGTTAATCCTTCAATTTCAGATTCCTCAACCTATACT
>JALZUT010000150.1 GCA_023300575.1 Olleya sp. | reverse complement strand
AATTATAATAGTGTTATTAATAGTCTACACCTTGTTTATCTAAAACTGTTTTAGTTCTAAAGGCATAAAACAAGAGATAAGCAAAGCATAATACAGCAATCCAGTAAGAAGATTGAATATTAAATATATCTGCTAATTTTCCTTGTAATGGCGGAATAATAGCGCCTCCAAGAATCATCATAACTAAAAAAGCAGAACCTTGAGAGGTGTATTTTCCTAAACCAGCAATGCTTAATGTAAAAATACATGGCCACATAATTGAGCAGAATAAACCACCAGATAAGAAAGCGAATAAGGCAACATTACCTGATGAAAACAAGCCTACTAACATAGCAAAAACACCTAGTAAACTAAATGTTTTTAAGGTTTTTACTGGGTTGTCTTTTGCAAAAAAGAAACCACCAATTTGAACTGCTACACAAATTGCGAAAAATAGTATTTCGTTTGTAGAAAAAGTTTTTCCTCCAAACCAATTCACTAAAATAATAACGCCAAAAGCCACATAAGGGACGATTATTAATAGCCATTTTTTTAACCCTTTACTAGGACTAAATACTGTAATAGCACCAACCCAGCGTCCAATCATTAATCCTCCCCAATATAATGAGATAAAAGGTCCTAATTGTGCGTCATTAAGTGTTGGAAGTCCTAAAGTATTTAAGTTTGTTTCATTAACTGCTTGTTTAAGTAATTCGCCTAGATTACTACCAACAGTTACTTCTACACCAACATAAGTAAAGATAGCTAGCATTCCTAAAACCAATTGAGGATACTTCATTGCTCCCCAACCTTCTGCTTTTTTAGATGAGCTTGAATACGCAAATAATAAACACCCAACGACGCCTACTAATGCAACGATTAAAAGTATTAATCTGGTATTTTCTAATGATTCTGAAGTAACTTCGTCGCCAATATAAGTACTAAAAATATAGCCAAAACACCCAAGAACAATTATGGTTAACAGGATTAAGATGTTTCTAGCTTTATTAGCAGGTTCAAACGCAGTATCCGATTTTAATGCAGGTAGTTTTTTTGAAAAATGAAATAATGCAGCTGCAGCCAAAAATAAAAGCCCAACACACAGGTACAATATTTGTACTGTAATTAATGTTATTTCGTTATTGCTAATTCTATTAGCTAATTCTTCTGTTGTCCATGAAGCTGTACCAAAAATGACTAAGCTTACTACAATAGGACCAATGGTTGTCCCGAAGGAATTAATACCTCCAGCTAAATTCAATCTATGAGACCCTGTTTTTGGATCTCCTAACGCAATTGCAAATGGATTAGCTGCTGTCTGTTGTAAAGAGAACCCTAAACCAACAATAAATAAGGCAACTAACACAAAGTAAAAGACAGTGGTTTGACCTTGTTCTGCTCCTGCAGTTGCAGGATACATTACAAAAGCACCTATAGCCGAGAGTAGTAAACCGTAGACAATTCCGTTTTTATATCCCCAATTATTAAGAATGTCTTTTTTTATTGAACTTGATAATATAAATAGAAATAATGCACCTATGTAATACGCACCATAAAAAGCAAAATCAACTAATTGCGATTGAAACTGGTCAATATTAAAGTAGGTTTTACAAAAAGGAATAAAAACTCCGTTGGATGCTGCTATAAATCCCCAGAAAAAGAAGACAGTAACTAAGGTGGTTAGTGCAGATTTGTTGTTTTGGTCTTTCATTAGTTAGTTTTTAGTGTGTTTAAATGTAATTAAAATATATTCTCTTATACCTGTTTTAGAACGTAAGTGCAGTTTTTGTATAGTTATTTTATTATTATTTCATCTACAAAAAGCCAACTTCTGCCATCATGTTTGTAACCTAAATGCCACTCTGGAAGTTTGCCTAGTTTTTCTGCTTTCAGTTTTATAAATTTAGCATTTACTGATGGTAAATCGAAATAGAATTTTTGAATTTTAATTTCCTCCGATTGTTTTCTTGCATCAAAATAATATTTTCCAATAGAGATGTAATCAATATCATCTTTTGATATCCAACATTCTATTGAGGTTGGATAAAAAATCCAAGAGCGTTGGTCTTGTAAAAAATTGACTTCAATAGTGTCTATTTTTTTTGTTTTACCAAGATTAATTTTCGCAACTAAATCTTCATCAAAATACCCTTGCCAAGTTCCTGTTCTAAAATCTTGCGTTCCAACAATACCATCTATTAAGGCATCGTTTCCTCCTGCATTGTATTGGTTTGCATAGTCTGTTTCTAGTGTAATAGATAAATTAGGGTCTATTTTGAAAAAATTTGTAGTAATTGTTGGACTCTTTTTTTCGTTTAATTCTGAATAAACTTTTAATGTTTCAGCTTCAGAAATAGTAAATGGTTTGACGTATTTTTTATAATCAGCGTTGTTTTCTGAATAATAAATTGAAGCGTCTTTTGTATTGTTTTGTAATACTATATCTGTAGACCCTTTAAAGGCTGTTTCTCCTTTTGAAATAAAAGGAGCTGTTACGATAAGGTGTTCTTTTATTTCAGTTTTTGGTGCTTCATCATCTTTAGTTGCCCATTTTGATGGCGAATCAGTCATTTTAAAATAAAGCGTTCCACCTTTCATTATATCATTATGAGAAATATATGATTGGTTTAATGGTTTTCCGTTTAATGTAGCAGATTCAATATACAGGTTTGTATCGCTAAGACTTTTAGCTAAAACAGTAAACTGTTTTCCGTTTTCTAAATTAAAAGTAGCTTTATCAAAAAGAGGTGTTCCTATAATATAATTACTGCTTCCTGGTGTTACTGGATAAAAACCAAGAGCACTAAAAATGTACCAAGCACTCATTTGTCCACAGTCTTCATTACCCGAAATACCGTCAGGTTCATTTTTATACAATTCGGTTAAAATCTGATGGACTTTCTCTTGAGTTTTATGTGGTTTATTAACAAAATTATATAAGTAAGCCATATGATGACTTGGTTCGTTTCCGTGCGCATATTGCCCAATTAAACCTGTAATATCGGCTTGATTACGACCAGACGTTTTATTTGTAGCAGTAAATAAATTATCTAATTGTGTCTCCAATTTATCTTTTCCGCCTAATAAATTTATAAAGCCAGAAATGTCTTGAGGGACGTAAAAACTGTATTGCCACGCGTTGGCTTCGGTGTAATTAAAGTTAACTTCATAAGGATCAAAAGGTGCAAACCAGGTGTTTCTAAAACGTCCACGCATAAACTGTGTTTCTGGATCAAATACGTTTTTGTAATTTTGTGCTCTTTCAGAATAGTCTTTATAAACGTCTTTTTTATTTAGTGCTTTTGCCATTTGGGCAATCGTCCAATCGTCATAAGCATATTCTAAGGTTTTAGATACCGACTCACTTTCTTCTTCAACAGGAATAAACCCAAATTCTTTATAGGTTTTTAATCCTAATTTATCTCGAGTTGCACTGTGTAACATCGCTTTTAAAGCTTTGTTTTTGTCGTAATCACGAATTCCTTTTAAATACGCATCTGCAATTACAGGAACAGCATGATAACCAATCATACAACCTGTGTAGTTGGCGCTTAAATCCCAAATTGGTATAATACCACCTTCGTCATATTTTGCTAAAAAAGTATTTATAAAATCGTTGGTTTTATCTTGCTCAATAATAGTGTATAAAGGATGTGCAGCCCTGTAAGTATCCCAAAGCGAGAATACGGTGTAATAATCAAAACCTACAGATTTATGGATTTTCATATCCATACCACGATAACGTCCATCTACATCTTGGTATAAGTTTGGTGCTAAAGCAACATGATACATTGACGTGTAAAAGTTGGTTTTATGATCTAGGTTTTTATCTTCAACCACAATTTTTTCTAATTGTTTTTCCCAAAAAGCTTGTGCTGTTTTTTTTACTTCTTCAAAAGTTTGATTGCCTATTTCTGCTTTTAAATTTTTTCTTGCACCTTCAATATCTACTGCGCTAATACCTACTTTTAGATAAACAGGTTCGTTATTAGGATTGATAAAATTTAATGCTATTTTTTGCGCTCCAGGCATTCCTGTTTTTGGAGGTGATTGCAGCACATCATTAAAAGGATGCGATGTTTTTATAACAAAAAACAAACGTTGGTCTTTTGCCCAAGCATCAGAAAATCGATAACCAACAAGTTCTGTGTTTGAAACTCTGTCAATTTTAGCATCAATAACTTTATCTCTATGAACTAAATCAACAATCGCATATTGGTTTTTAGCCGAAGGAAATTGATATTTATGAATCCCACTTCGTTTAGAAACCGTTAATTCTACATCAATATTTGTGCTATCTAAATGCACTTTATAGTATCCGGGTTCTGCAACTTCGTTATCATGAGAAAAATGAGCACGATAGCCTTTTGTAACTTGTGCTGAACTTGTCGTAGCATCTGCGCCATTATTAAATTGTTGCGCGTTAGTTGGCATTATTAAAATATCGCCATAATCGCTAACTCCTGTTCCGCTTAAATGCGTGTGCGAAAACCCGTAGATATAGTCGTCACTATAATGGTAGCCAGAGCAACCATCCCAACCATCTAAGCGTGTATCTGGACTTAATTGCATCATCCCAAATGGTAGTGTTGCGCCTGGATACGTATGACCATGTCCACCAGTTCCAATAAATGGATTAACGTAAGATATTAAAGGGGTGTCTTTAGTTGCTGGAGTAGTATCAATAGTCTTTTTACAGCTTGTAAAGGCTGTAAATAAAAGAAAGAGTGTTAAGGGTTTAAATTTCATCAAAAAAAGATTATTAAATTTAAACACCTAATATACTAAAATGAGCGCGTTTAATTGTTTATATTCAAAAGATGAAGACGAACAGATAATTAATAAAGGCTGTTTTTTTAATAAAAATCTTTAACAAATTGCTAAGATAAATAGCGGTTAGATTGCTTATTTTTGATAAAAAAATAGACATATGCGTTGGATAATTCCTGCACTAATTTATGTTTTGACAACGGTTTATGGTTTTCAAGCATTAAAAACAATTACAAAGAATACTTGGGTACATTATGTGTTTTTAATTGTGTCATTACTAGTTATAGGTAATCTTATTTATCAATTTAACACAGGTGCAGAAGCCCGTAATTTAAGTGGAGCTAGAGGTTATGCTATTGGTTTTTTTCTGTCCTTTTTAGCTTTTAATTTAATTATTACGCCTATTCTATTAGGCGAAGATATTTTTAGATTTTTAAAAGGTGTTTACACATCTGTCTTTGGAGAAAAGCAACCCTTTTATTTGCCTTCAAGACGTAAGTTTATTAGCCAAATTGCAATAGGGCTTGCTGCTATTCCGTTTTCATCTTTATTATATGGTATGTATAAAGGCCGATACAATTACAAAGTTTTAAAATATACATTACATTTTCCGGACTTACCTGACGCTTTTGATGGTTATAAACTGTCACACATTAGCGATATTCATTCTGGAAGTTTTGATAACAAAGAGAAGATTGGTTATGCAGTAGATTTAGTAAATGAGCAAAAATCTGATGTTATATTTTTTACTGGTGATTTGGTTAATAATAGAGCGTCCGAAATGTATGAATGGAAAGACACGTTTTCTAAATTGACAGCAAAAGATGGTGTGTTTTCAGTGTTAGGAAATCATGATTATGGTGATTATGTACAATGGGATTCTGCTAAAGACAAAAAAGATAATTTAGACGAATTAAAAGCCATTCAGAAAGAAATAGGCTTTGATTTGTTGTTAAATGAAAATAGATACCTTGAAAAAGATGGAGAACGTCTAGCATTAGTAGGTGTAGAAAATTGGGGAAAAGGAGGTTTTAAAAAAGCTGGAGATTTAGCAAAAGCATCTAAACAAATTGAAGCTAATGACTTTAAAATATTGTTGTCTCATGATCCATCACATTGGGCTGAAAAAGTGATAGATGACCAGAATCATTATCATCTAACTTTAAGTGGTCATACACATGGTATGCAATTTGGTATTGAAATCCCTGGTTGGATAAAATGGAGTCCTGTAAAATGGCGTTACAGGCATTGGGCAGGAATCTACAAGGAAAAAGGACAATATATTAATGTAAACAGAGGTTTTGGTTATCTAGCCTATCCTGGACGTGTTGGTATTTGGCCAGAAATAACGGTTATAGAACTTAAAAAAGGCAAGCAAATTGCTTAGTTTAAGGTAAATGTTATATTTTAGTAATAAGTTTTAATTAAACTGAAAATCAAATGTCAAAATTTGGAGAATTAATTGATGTCAAAATCCCTGTACTCTTAGATTTTTTTACAGAGTGGAGTGAACCTTCTAAAGCAATGCATCCAGTGCTTAGAGATGTTGCTGCTGCACTTGGTGATAAGGCTAAAGTAATAAAGATAGATGTTGATAAAAATCAAGAATTATCTGAAGCATTACGTGTTAAAGGTCTGCCAACATTAATCATCTATAAAGATGGCGAAATGAAGTGGAGGCAGAGTGGAGAGCAGGATGCAAGTACTTTAATAGAAATCATGCAACAGTACTTTTAAAGCGCTTTAAATACATACCCTTTTTGACTAAAGTGTTCTAGTACTTTAGGTAATGTATGCTGCATATTTTTGGAAGCTTTAATACTATCATGAAACACAACAATGCTTCCGGTTTTTGTATTTTTCAAACTGTTTTCCAAACACTTTTCTGGACTTATTTTTTGATTCCAATCATAAGAAATAACACTCCACATTACAATTCTATATCCTTTTTTAAGTAGTGTTTTTGCTTGACGACGTTTGATTTTACCAAAAGGTGGGCGAAAATTTTTTAAATTCCAATCATTAAATTCTAAATTCCAAAAAGCGCTATTTAATTTTTCTTTTGTTGTAAAATTTGCGTGGTAATTTGTTAGCGCCTGTTTTAAGATGTTTTCTGTTTTAATAACATTATCAATATACGCTTCATTGTTAGTTTTCCAGCCTTTTAAATGATTAAAAGTATGATTGCCTATTGTATGATTATCTTTTAATATTGAGTTAAAAATTTCTGGATGCTTTTCAATATTATGCCCAATACAAAAGAAAGTAGCTTTTGCCTTGTATTGCTTTAGAAGATCTAATGTCCATTGTGTTATTTCTGGAGTAGGACCATCATCAAACGTAAGATAAATTTCTTTTTGTAAAGACGCCTTTTTCCAAAGATATTTTGGAAAAAGGCGCTGTATAAATTTTGGTGTTTTTACAGGAAAAACAAACATCTACTCTGGGTTAATAACAGTATCTAAAGATTGTATTAAATCTTTATCTGTTATTGGTTTAGTTTCTGGTTCTGGCTCACCTTCATAATAATGTTTAAACAACTCCAAGTAATTAGTAAAGGTCATAGACTCTTCTTTAGCAAACGGTCTGTCATATTCTTTAAGTACATCTACTAATGCTTTGTAACGTTCTATATCAGTTAAGATTTCGGTAAAATTATTATCCTGGTTGTCTCTTGTTAATGTACTGTAATACTTAAGTGTTTCTTGGTATTTTACAGATACCTCTTTAAATAGTTGACGTGCTTTTTCTTTGTTGTCTACTTCATAATAAGCACCAATATAAGGTTCTAATAAAGTGTAGTGACCAAAATTGTTAACAGGCATGTTAGTCATGGCGATGTCCGCAATTTCTTCAGCTTTATCTAACTGGTTTTCATTGATTAAGTTTTCTATTAATCGTGCTAAATTACCTCTGTAAGTAATAGAGTTACGTCTGGTTTCTGGATCATGATAAATGTCTTGACTACCACTATTACCCCAATCCCAGTTTTTTACTTTATCATACATCAATTCGGTATCCACACGTCCCATGTCAAATGGATTTGCACGTGCAACAGGTGATTTTATAGGGACCAATTTATAGACCATTCCGTCTAGTTGTAAATAGTCTTTCATCCAGATGTAATCATCATTACCAAAAGCACCTCCTGTAAAATGTATAGGACGTTCCCAATTATTATTAGCGACAATGTCTAACATTAACAAACGGTTTTTCATTAACGCGCTTCCATCTATTTTAATATCTAAATACGGTTCTATTAGATCTGCATCTTTTTGTTTTACAATTCCGTTGTCTAAAACAGATTGTTTGTCTACAGGTACTCTAATATTTTCTACAGGAAAATAATTAGAATTTAAAAACTGAGAAGGATAGTAACTTGGGTCATCACCTTCTTGTAATAAAGCATGTTTTAGTTTTGTTTTTGGATCATCGCTAGTTACAAAATTCATAAAAGTTTTAATGTCTAAAGTGTCTTTAGATCGTAATCGTTTCATGATGTAATCACGTGTACCATGTTTATATTTGTCGTGCGATAAGCTTGAAGGTATTGGGTCACTGTCATAAGCTTTACGTTTCATTTGATCAATGTACCAGTCCGTTTGAAATAAACTGGTATTAACCACACGTACGTCTGTACGGTAGTTTTCAATTTCTTGTGCGTACCACAACGCAAAGGTGTCGTTATCTCCAATAGAGAAGAGTATCCCGTTTTCTCCACAAGAATCTAAGTATTTTTTAGCCATAGCTAAAGCAGTGTACTTTCCAGATCTGTCATGGTCGTCCCAGTTTTGAGATGCCATTATAACCGGTACTAGCATCAAGCAAGCTAAAGCGACTGTTGGTGCTAAAACTTTGGTTGAAACATATTGTCTCAGTAAATCAAAAACAGCATAAACACCAAGTCCAATCCAGAGTGCAAAGACGTAAAACGAACCTACTACAGAATAGTCACGTTCTCTAGGCTCAAAAGGTCTAACGTTTGTGTACACTTGTATCGCTATTCCAGTAAAGAGGAAAAACACGAGCAGTACCCAAAATAGTTTTTTGTCTTTATTAAAGAGGAAAAACAGCCCAAAGATCCCTAATATTAACGGAAGAAAATAATAGGTGTTTCGACCTTTGTTTTGTGCCACATCACTTGGTAGATTTTCCTGAGACTGACCAAGAAGCATTTCATCAATAAATGTAATACCACTAATCCAATTACCATGTTGGTCGTAGCGACCTTGTAAATCGTCTTGTTTGCCAGTAAAATTCCACATAAAATAACGCCAATACATGTAGCCCAATTGGTACTCGAACATATAAGTAACATT